>CAMURW010000048.1 GCA_947097635.1 uncultured Bacteroidales bacterium | reverse complement strand
CAACTACAGAGCCGGCCATAACCTTGGCAACGTGTGTGCATGGTCGTACATTCCCCTTATCAAAAAAGAGGGCGCAAAGAACCCACAAAGAAGGATCGAAGAAGGGAACGGCGGCGAGAACGCCGCCGAAGTGCACGGGGAATAGGGAACTTGAAAGATACCAGCTGCAATGATATTGCAGCATACAGAACAAAGGGCAATGCGTAGGATGACAGCCGGGAAAGACCGGCAAACGGGATGGATGCTGCAACAGGCGTGCAGCGGGAGAGACCTCCTGAGGGAGGCCCCGGCGGAGCGAGGGTTCGAATCCCTGCCATCCCACTAAAATCAAAGAAAATGACAACTAAAATGAAAATACTGCTGCCCTTCGGGGTGAGTGCACAGATGGAGCGGGACGGCTTCGGAAGCCAGCCGACCATCAGGAAGGCGTTGCGCGGCGAGTATAACGAGTGGAACGACGACGAGCGGAAGCGCGCGTTGCGTATCAGAAAGAGAGCGCTGGAGATGGGTGGTGTGGAAAGCGTGGCACCTGTTGTCGGCCAAGCCGACGGCACACCAGCCGTGGCACGGCAACATACGGAACAGGAGGAGGCATAACCATGGAAGGCACGAAAATCATAGAACGGTATAATGGCCACGTCGGGGTGAGCGGAGCTTGGCTCGCTGACTGCATCGGCAAAAATGTCTATGACAATGGTCTAAGACGTGGTTCTGTTCGCAGCCTTCGCCGTGGCGGCAATGGCCGGACGGCGTTGATAGACTGGCAGAGCATGGGGACGAAGATGAAGGCGAAGGTGATAGAGGCGTTGGGGTGCGACCCAGCGCAGATGAGCCGCGAGAGCCTTTTGCGGAGCATCCTCCAGAAGAGGGAGCAGCAGCTATTAGACACGCAGGCCTACGAATACTACAGCCAAGTGACCGGCAAGGACGGGCGGATGCTGAAGCCCGAGAAGGTGACGGAACTATGGAACGGCGCGAAGATACTGGACGCCATTGGCGAGCTGCTGGAAGAGAAGCGCAGGGCCGCCGAGATGGGGCGCCTGAAGATGAGCGTGAAGAGGGAGTTCGAGGCGTTGGCAGTGGAGATAGACCAGCAGCTGGTGGAGTGGCCGAACTCGCTGCCGACTTCCGGCGACCGTCTGCGGAAGAAATACAACGACTACCGTCTGCACGGGTACGAGGTGCTTGTACACGGACTGACGGGCAAGGAAAGCAACCACAAGGCCCGTAGCGTGGACGTGAACGCAGTGGTGGAGGCCTTGATAGCGAGCGGCGCAAAACTGAACGACGCGCAGGTGGCCAAGGCCGCCGAGACGCTGGGCGTAAAGATAGACCGCCGCAGAGTACAGGAGATAAGGACAAAGAACGCGACGATGCTGGCGGCGAGCCGTGAAGGCAAGCGGGCATACGCGAACACGATAACGATGCAGGTGGACAGGGAGCGTCCCGATATGCCGCTGAAGATGTGGAGCCTGGACGGATGGACAGCGGAGCTTTACTACCAAGACCGCGACGCACGAGGTGTGAACTACTGGCACCGGCTTGTGGTGGAGATGGTGGTGGACGTGATGAACGACTACCCGATAGGCTACGCCATCGGCGAGCAGGAAGACGCTGCGCTTATCACCGCCGCGTTGCAGAACGCGATACACCACACGAGGGAGGTGCTGGGCGGCTACTATGCCCCATGGCAGATCCAGAGCGACCACTACGCGCTGAAGGCGATGACGCCGAAGTATGGCGCGCTGGCCAAATACGTGACACCTGCCTCGGTGGGCAACGCCAAAGCCAAACCGGTGGAACGGTATTTCAGAACGCTGGAAGACGAATATCTTTGGGCACTTACGAACAACGGCGGCCACAATATCACGGCCAAGACCTCGGCCAACGACGAATGGCTGAACGCCCACAAATACCAGTTCCCCGACAGAGAGGGCGTGCTGAAACAGATAGGCAAAATCATCGAGATAGAGCGCAGCCGGAAGATAGCGGCAGTGCGCGAGGCGTGGCAGAACGGCGACGCGCGGTACCACAGAGAGCTGAACATGGGCGAGTACCTGCTGGCCTTCGGCGAGACCGGGCGCGGGAACATGCTCACGCCTAACGGCCTGAAGCTGGTGAGGGACGGAGTGGAATACAAGTTCGACAGCTTCGACATGGAGATGCGCGAACACAGAGGCGAGCGTTGGACGCTGCGCTATGACCTGGGCGACATGAACCAGGCGTTGGCGGTGAGCGAGGACGGTCGCCTCCGCTATATGGTGGAAGCCAAAAAGAGGGTGCCGATGGCACTGGTGGACTATAAGGAAGAGGACTGGAAGGCACTGGCGGAGTACCGGCAGTTCAACGTGCAGCTGACCGAGCGGGTGACGGAGCACGTGTGCCAGGTGCAAGACCGGGCGCGGGAGTTCGTGACCAGGGCGCAGCTGGAGAGCCCGATGAGTGCCCTGCTGCTGACCGACAGCAAGGGGCAGCACAAGCAGAACAAACGCCAGGCGCAGAAGGCGTTGGTGGAGGATGTGGCCTACGAAGAGGTTGGCGAGAGCCATGCCAAGGTACGCGAGATGGCCGACATTTGGGACCGGCTTTAATCAGCGATTAAAACAAACTAAAACACAGATAAAATGACACAGAAAATTGACAAAAACGGCATCGTGGAGGCTCTGAAAGCCTACATGGAACAGAAGGGCGGCCAGAACAAGGCTGCGAACAGCATCAAGGGCGTGAGCTCGGCGACAATGAGCCAGATGGCAGCTGGCAACTGGGAGCACATTTCAGACGAAATGTGGCGCAAGGTGGCCAAGGCCATCGGGTATGGTACCAAGGGGTGGAACACCGCCGAGACGGCGACCTACCAGCAGGTACACGCGCTGCTCGGAGCCGCCCAGGATGAGGCGCGGGTGATGAGCCTGACGGCCCCAGCCGGCAGCGGCAAGACCTACGCGGCCAAAGAGTACGAGGCAACGCACCGGAACGTTTACCGCCTGATGTGCGACGAGTTCTGGAGCAAGAACGACTTCGTGGAAGAGCTGCTGCGCGCCATGGGAGAGAAGGCCATCGGCCTGACCAAGCGCGAGCGTCTTGCCCTGGCTTGCTCGGTGTTGAGCAAGAAAGAGAAACCCCTGCTGATATTCGATGAGTTCGACAAGCTGGGCGACAACGTGTGGAGCTTCTTTATCACCCTCTACAACCGGCTGGAAGACCAGTGTGGCATGGTGCTGCTGAGTACCGACTACATCGAGAAGCGTTTCCGCATGGGGCTGAAAAGCCAGCGCAGGGGCTACCCTGAAATCTGGAGCCGACTGGGCAGCCGTTGCGTGGAGTTGAACCGCGCCGACTATGACGACGTGTGCGCAGTATGCAAGGCCAACGGGCTGACCGACGAAGCGGTGATAGAGGACATCGCCAGGAGCGCCGAGGGCGACCTGCGCAGGGTGCGTCAGCTTGTTTTTTCCAACAGTAGAAAAGCGAGATAAGTCCATGCCGAGGAAGAAGCACAAAATATCACCGCGCGAGCTGGCCACCATGGAGCGCCGTCTGCTGCCCTTCGAGGGGGAGTGGCAGCGCTTCATGGGGCAACCGGAAGACCGTGGCGTGTGGCTGATATGGGGGCAATCCTATAACGGCAAAACGCGCCTGGTGCTGATGCTGACGAAATACATAGCCGAATTGGGCGAAAAGGTGGCCGTGGTGAGTTTGGAAGAGGGCGACGGTGCAAGTATGCGCCGGGCGTTCAAAGAGGCCTGTATGGAGGCCGTAAACGCGCGTGTGAGCCTCTGGGTGGAGATGGACATCGAGGACATCAAGAGAGAACTGCGGAAACAGCGCAGCCCGAAGGTGGTGGTGATAGACTCGCTTCAATACCTCGGCATCAACTATAAAGGCTACAAGGCCCTGAAGGAGGAGTTTCCCACCAAGATCTTCATCCTGGTGAGCCATGCCAACGAAAAGAACCAACCCAAGGGGAGCACCGCCGAGCAGGTGAAATACGACGCGATGGTGAAGATCCAGGTGAGCCAGTTCCGGGCGAAGGCCAACAGCCGATACGGCGGCGGCGAGGTGCTGACGATATGGGAAGAGGGAGCCAAGCGTTGCCCGGTTGGAGCCGAATTAACAACAGAAAAGCCCGTGCTCGGGCAGAGCAATAATTTTGACGACAATGGAAACCAAGACAACAAGTAAGAAAGGGCAGCTGATAAGGAGGCTGCACACGCTGCGTGGAGCCGCCGGCATGACGCAGGACGAATACGAGACACTGCTGGGCAGCTACGGCGTGGAGAGCTCGAAAGAGCTTGAAGAGTGGCAGCTGGTGAAGCTGTGCGAGTTCCTGGGGAAACAGACAAACAGCGAGCGGCGCGACGCCGATGTGCAGCGTAAGAGGCTGCTGGCGGCGGTGTGCGCCTTCTGCGAGGACACGGTGGGCGGCTGGGAGAGATGGGAGCACCAGCGGCGGTTGGAGTACGCCAAGGCGGCGGCTTGCAGAGCCGCCGAGGTGCGCTACTTCAACAAGATAGGGCTTGACCGTCTTCGGAGCCTGACCTACGCATTCCAGAAGCGGAAGCGCGACCTGGACGGCGTCATGCGCGAAACGTACAAGGCAATGGGGATATGACATACGGAAAAATATACATTGCCGGGAAGATAACGGGCGACCCTCTCTACGAGGTGAAGTTCCGCGCGGCGGAGCTGCACCTTATCCGCCAGGGCTGGAACTATCGATACATCGTCAACCCCGTGAAGCACTGCAAAAGGGAGTGGCCGTGGTGGCGCTGCATGGTGAGGTGCCTCCGCCTGCTGGCGGGGTGCGAGTGGGTGGCGATGCTGCCGGACTGGCGCGAGAGCCGCGGCGCCAGGCTGGAGCACCGCGTGGCGCGGCGGCTGAAGAAAGAGATAATCTACATAAAACTATAAAACTCAAGTAACATGATTGACGGAGAAAAATTCGAAAGATTGAAACGGCAAAAGGCCCGCTGCCCCTACGGGCGCGACATGGCGGTTGGGTCGTCGCGGTGCGAGAACTGCCGCTTCCACCGCGTGGAGGCGCTTGACCGCGGCGGCATCCTGTCGTCGCGGTGCGAAGGCAACGCGGCGGACGTGCCGCCGCACGACCAAAGAATGAGAAAGTTGAACAATCCCTTAAACTCATAAAGAAATGGCAGAAAAGACAATGGTCGAAATGACCCCGGAAGAGAAGGCACAGTTTGAGGCCTTCCAGAAAGAACAGGCCCAAAAGAGAGAGGCCGAGTCCCGTGCAGAACAGCGCAAGGAACTCCAAGCGATGGCTAACGAAGCCGTCGAGGAGATGGGCGTGGTGCTGCAACAGTGCAGCGAGACCCTTACGGCGGCCAAAAAGAAAACGTGGGACACCTTTGGAACGCTGATAGAGATGCGCAAGGAGGTGAACGGACGCGACAACCAGGACCAGGAGCAATACAACTTCTCGTTCATGAACGATGCCGGCACAAAGCGCATCAGGATGGGCTACAATATGCTTGACGGCTGGGATGACACGGCCAACGACGGCATTGCCAAGGTGAAAGCTTATCTGGAGAGCCTTGGGAAAGATGACGAAAGCAAACGCTTGATAAAGGTAGTACTGAAGCTGCTGGCCAAAGACGCCAAGGGGAATTTGAAAGCAAGCCGTGTTCTCCAGCTTGGCCAGATGGCCGACGAAAGCGGGAGCGAAGAGTTCAAGGAGGGTATGCGCATTATTCGCGATGCATACCGGCCTGTGCGGAGCAAAACCTATATACGCTGCGACATCAAGAGGAAAAACGCCCAGGGCGAGATGGAGTGGCAGGACTTAGGATTGAGCATTCAAGATGTGTAATTTGTTTTAGTTTGGAAGGGGCTGCTGCCCTTGTGGTGGCAGCCTTTTTTAACACACAAAAAGATTGGTTATGGCAAAAGAATTAGAGAAAATCACAGCGAGGTTCAGTGTAGAACCGAGCAACTTCAAAGGCAGCGCTGCGCTGCTGGTGTACGATTGGCTCCAAGGCACGACCTACGAGCTTCGGAGTATCACCTGGAGCGAGGGCTGCACCCCCAACGTCAAGCTGGCCACAGTGCGCGAGGTACCCGTGCGTATAGTGTACACTCGAGGGGTTCCGGTAGATGGTTTTGCCCATTGGGAGAGAACGGGCTGCAAGGTGCAGGACGTAAGCAATGCGGACTACAGCTTCGAGCGGTTCTGGAACCTGTACGGCTACAAGGTGGGCAACAAAGACCGCGTGAAAAAGAAATGGGACCGTCTGCCTGAAGGAGAGAAGATCCTGGCACTCGGCAGCATTCCCCGGTACCGGCGCTTCACCGAGAGCAAGCACATCGAAATGACGTACCCTGAGACGTATATCGACCAGCGGCGATGGGAAAACGAATACACGAACTAAAAGAAGTGAACAATGGCAAGGAAAGACCCCAATGTGGAGGAATACAAGAGAGCCGACCGTCTGGGACTGATGGCCACCATAATAACGATAGTGTTAGGCTTGGCGGTGCTTGCTGCTGCGGCATGGTGCATTGCGGACCTGTTTGCAATAACGAGAAGTAATTATTAACTAAAAAATGATTGGTTATGGAGAATTTAGAAAAAAATATCGAAGCAGAAGCTGCTAAAAGCAGGTTTCAAGTTTCTACGCCTTGGAATAGGCGGTGCGAACCTGACAGAGAAAGAAATCACAGTATGTGAGGAACGCTATGGTGTGTGGAAGTTATATGGCAGATACCCCACAAAGGCAGAACGGGAACGAAAAGCCCGTGAACTTGTTGAAGCAAAAGGCAGTATGTACATCATAATTGATTAGAACATGACAGCACAGGAACTGATGAAAGCGTACCTGGTGCAAGTGATGCAGAGGGTACACCACAAGAAACACAACCACGGTATAGCCCCAAACATCGTTATGTGGCATGAGCTGACCAAGGAGATAATCGATGACAGCAATGAGGCGATGAAGATTCTGGTCGTCGAAGGCAAGGTTCATGCCGGGCGAACACTCAACGACAATTATTTTCAGCTGACATGAAAATCAAGCTGAAACTGACCCGCGACCAATACAAGGGCGTTGCAACGATTGCACAGAATTGTTGCAATGCCCTTGCTGGCGAAACATTCCCCGAGGTGCAGTACCGCGATGCGCTGCGGGGCCTGATGCTGCGGATGGCAGCCAAGGTGCCGACATTGAAAGCCAAAGGGAACACCCTGACGCTTGGTGAGCTGGAGAGCCTGGCACTGTTCGACACGTTAAACGACCTGGCGAGTCTGTTTCAGCCGTTTGAGCTGAGTATAGGGTACTGGCTGTTGGGGGAGATAGACCGGCAGCGCGGGCAGTACGTCACGCTGATGAAAGCGAACCTCACAGAGCAACGAAACTATTATCTGGAGAAATAAGATGGCATATAACCGAGTGAACATATTGCGCTACTATATAGCAATTCAGGAAGAGACGAACAAGCACTACGACCCTGACGTTACGACGTGCAAGGGGGTGTGGCGCAAGTATATCCACAAGCAATTCTATATAGAGTATTCGCGTTTTATGGAAGTGATTGCCATGCCACATCTGAAAGAAGATTTGGAGAAAGAGAAAAAGGCCCACGGCAAGTGGGAAGACCCCAAACAGATGAAGTTGTTCTGACCGGGAGCGAAACAGAAAGGCAGCGGGGCGGCTATATGGCCGCCCCGCTTGCTTTATTCCTGAACTATGGGGGAATTGTCCGCTTCGCCCTCCGATAGCGCGACAGAGGCCGTGATTTCAATTTCTGGGGGTGTTTCCGTAAGGGTATAGCGACGCATTGGCGAGGTGTCGGTGACGTGGGTGGTGTAGCTTTCGATGTTGTCCTGGAGTTCATCAAAGCTACTGTCGGTGGATGACAGTGTGCAAGTGAGGGAATCCATTGCGTTTCCGTTTTCGTCGGAATAAGTCAGGCCGTGCAGAGCGGCGTTGATTTGGTCGAGGAGGTCGAACACCTCCACGGCCTCGGACCATCGACCCAGACGCGAGTCTGTAACCACATGGAGGAGGACTGTAACCAAGGCTTCACGGCGGCCATGGGGCAGGATGTTCCACGGGATGTCGCGGAACTCGATAAAGACCGCCGGGGTGTTGAACGGTTGTTCCTCTTCTGCATAAAGCAGCTGGTTGTTCCAAAGGCTGACATGGTTGATGACAGGCTGTTGGTTTTCGTCGAGGATGGCGAGGAGGGCGTTGCTGATGGTTTGGTAGATAATCTTTCTCATTTCATGTGTTTTTTAAGAATTTCGGAAACGGTGTTGGCGAGTTCGTCTGCGTTGTCGGAGAATATCCGGGCGATGGAGTCGCGGAGTTGTGGATGGTCGCCGATGAACTGGCGCTGGGGTATCTCAATCTTGGAACCGGGTTTCATCAGGGCGATGGCTTTCCACATTTCGGCCTCGGCAGCTATGGCGAGGTTCTGCTTGCGGTGGGAGAGCGCACCGCTCCTGGTGTACTGGATATGGGGGA
>CAMURW010000047.1 GCA_947097635.1 uncultured Bacteroidales bacterium | reverse complement strand
CAACTGGGCATCATATTGGATGGGCTGTACATATTCCGTCAGTGCGCTCACCAGCTGCTCGTACAACTGGCTTTCCAATGCCAGTATGCGCTCTTCAGCACCTAGTATCTTCTCCTCGTACTCCTTCAGTTCTGGAGTGATGTAGCGTTCCGCATTGGTGAGTGTCTGACGCCGCACCCAGTCTTCGGGAGCCTTGTCCTTATGGGCGTTGGTGACTTCAAGGTAGTAGCCGAAGACATTGTTGAAGCCTATCTTCAGCGAGGGTATTCCCGTACGCTCGCTCTCGCGTTGCTGCAACTGCTTGAGATAGTCGCGGCTGTGGGAGCTCAGCCCTCTCAGTTCGTCGAGTTCTGCGTTGATGCCGGCGGCAATCACGTTGCCTTTATCCACCTTGACGGGAGAGTCGTCGTTAATCTCCCTCTCTATGCGTTCTGCTATCGTGCGGCAGGGGTTCAACTGCTCGCTGATGCGCTGGAAGATGGGACTCTTGGCGGTGGTGCATAGTTTTTTCACGTCCTCTATCTCTGCCAGGCTACGTTGCAGCTGCAGTAACTCGCGCGGGTTGATGCGCGCTATGGCCACCTTGCCGATGAGACGTTCCAGGTCGCCTATTCCTTTCACATGCTCACGCAGCTGGTGGGCAAAGGTGTCGTTACGCACTAGGAAGTCCACCACCTGAAGACGTTCTTCTATCAGTTCCCTATCCTTTAGCGGCAGCACCATCCAGCGGCGCAGTAAGCGCGCCCCCATGGGTGTGAGGGTGTGGTCTATCACCTCCAGCAGCGTCTTGGCGTTTTCGTTGGGGCTGTGCACCAACTCCAGGTTGCGCTCAGTAAACTTGTCCAGCCACACGTAACGGTCTTCCTCTATGCGCGAGAGACGGCAGATGTGCTGTGTGCGGTCGTGGCGCGTCTCGCCAAGATAATACAGTGCGACTCCGGCAGCAATGATGCCTTCAGTGAGGTCTTCCACTCCGAACCCTTTCAGTGACGTGGTACCAAACTGTTTCAGCAGGGTCTCTTTGGCAAATTCGTAGGTGAATACCCAGTCGTCGAAGGTGTTGGTATAATATTTCTCTGGGAAATGCTCCTGAAAGAGCCGCAATTTCCGGCGTTCCAGCACGACCTCGGAAGGATGAAAATTCTGTAGCAGCTTGTCGATGTAGTCCAAGTTGCCTTGAGCCACGAGGAACTCGCCCGTGGAAACATCGAGGAAGGCAATGCCGCTGCACTTCTCGTCGTAGTGGAGGCCACAGAGGAAATTGTTTTCCTTCACCTCCAGCACCATATCGTTGTAACTCACGCCTGGCGTCACCAGTTCCGTGATGCCGCGTTTCACCAGCCCTTTGGCGGTCTTTGGGTCTTCCAGCTGTTCGCAGATGGCCACACGCAGTCCCGCCTTCACCAAGCGGGGCAGGTATTGCTCCAGGGCGTGGTACGGGAAGCCTGCCATTTCAGTGTAGCTGTTGTTGCCGCTGGCCTTGCGTGTCAGCGTCAGTCCCAGTACCTGCGACGAACGCACTGCGTCTTCGCTGTAGGTCTCGTAGAAGTCGCCGCAGCGGAAGAGTAGCATGGCATCGGGGAACTTCTTCTTCATCTCCGCGTACTGCCGCAGCATGGGTGAACTCTTCTCTGTTATCTTAGAAGCCAAGAGGGAGTGATATTAATTTTTAGGGTTGGATTATAATATAAAATATAAAAACGGACAAGCACGCGTTATCGCGAAACTTCTAATCTAATGGCGATTCCTGAGATATATGCCGAGGTAGTAGAACAGCGTGGCAAGGCTGGTTATGGCGGCGGCAACATAGGTCATGGCGGCGGCACGCAGTGCTTTCTCGGCATAGGGGTGCGTCTCGCGGCTGGTGATGTTGTGCGTGTCTATCCATACGAGCGCGCGTTTGCTGGCGTTGAGCTCCACTGGCAACGTGACGAGGGAGAATAACGTAGTGACGGCGAACAGTGCAATGCCTGCCAATAGCAGTCCAGGGAACACGTTCACCAGCAATATTCCTGCCAACAGCACCCAGCTGATCCAACGGCTGGCGATATTCACCGCCGGCACCATCTGGCTACGCAAAGTCAGCCAGCGGTAGGCCGTGGCGTGCTGCACGGTGTGTCCGCATTCGTGTGCCGCCACCGCAGCAGCGGCAACGCTGGTGCCGTTATACACTTCTGGGCTTAGGCTCAGCGTCTTGTCCACGGGGTTGTAGTGGTCGGTAAGGATGCCCTTCACCATCTTTATCTGCACATCGCTTATATCGTTATCCTTCAGCATCTGCTCTGCCACCTCACGTCCGTTCATGCCATAGTTCATGGGTATCTTCTCATACTGTTTGAAACGTCTCTGCACAGTGTTGCTGGCCCACATACTTAGCGCCATTCCCGCGATAAAGATAATCCAGATGAGGCCTGTGTCGCCCGTACCGTTGCCGCCAGGATGCGTCTGGTAGCCCAAATCCACATAGTCCTGCAACAGCGGCAGGTGCAGCCATATCATGTCAAGTATTCTCATAGTCATTTTTTCGATTACTGCATAATATTACGTCATCCTCCCAAAAAAATTGTGCCGCTCATGTGTTTTTCTTCGCGGGAATTAAAGATTTTTCTTGCTATATAAAAAAAATGTGTACTTTTGCATAACGGTTTGGTCATCGAGCCACCTGCTGAAAGGTAACGCAACGCACTATCTCTCAGCAGGGAAGCAGATGCCAAGAGGGAATCGAGTGAGAGTCTCGAACAGTCCCGCTGCTGTATATTTCGCAGGTAAAAAACATACCCTTGCAGCCACTGCACGGCGTCATAGTCGCGTGGGAAGGCAGGGCATGTAGCGAATAAGTCAGAAGACCTGCCAAGCCGTTCCTTAATCACGCTCTCGAGGAAAGAGCCTGCTTATGACACGCCATCCGCTACACATATTGCCCCTAACGAGCTTCGTAGTGCTCTCCGTTGTCGCCCTTGCGCAGCAACCCAGGCAGCGTGTCCCCTCGCAGCAACAAAAAAGCGATAGCATCGCCATGCTGGAAACGCTTGAGGTCGTGGAGATTGCGGCACAGAGAGCACCGTCGGAGACCAGGGCACAGTCGCCCACGCAGGTGGTGACGGCGGAAAAGATGGAACAAACAGGGGCACTGCAACTCAGCGATGCCGTGCGGCAGCTGGTGGGAGTGACGTTGAAGGACTACGGCGGCGTGGGAGGCTTGAAGACAGTGAGCGCACGAGGGCTGGGAAGCCAGTTCAGCACCCTTTCCATCGACGGCATCGCGGTGAGCGACGCACAAAACGGACAAATAGACCTAGGGCGTTACCTACTGGGCCACAGCGCCTACATCAGCTTCACCAACGGGCAAACGGAAGACCTGTTGCAGACGGCACGCATCTTCGCCGCCGGCAACGTGCTGAACATGGAGACACAGCGGCCCACCTTCCTGCCAGGCGAATGGTTTCGTGCCAAAGTAACACTGGAAGGTGGCAGCTACGGCTACCTCTCTCCCACCCTGTATTGCGAACAGAAGATAGCCAAGCATACCGCCATCACGCTATGGGCCAACTACCTGAGAAGCGACGGCGACTATCCCTTCCGCTTATATTACACACACAGCCGCCAGGACAGCAGCAGCATAGAGCGCCGCAGCAACTCGCAGACGCACATGTCAACGGTGGACGCCAACCTGTTCCACCGCATCAGCGACCACAGCAAACTGGCAGGCAAACTGCACTACATGAGCGGATATCACGCCCTGCCAGGGCCTGTGAGATATTACCGCCAGGACATAGGCAGCGAACACAGCGAAGAACAGCTGTTTTTCACCCAATGCAAGTGGACCTACGATTTCGGTCACAGAGAGAAGAGGATTTCGATTTCCCCCACACACAAGGATGCCGATACGTCGGCCTTCGCCACAAGCGACTACAAGCCCTGGAGCCTGCAGCTGCTTGGAAAATACCAGCACTCGCTGGACATCTACGAAGACACCGCCTACTCCAACATGGCGCATTTCCTGCACAACGACTACACGCAGAACGAGGGCTACCTGTCATCCACCCTGCAATATGCCCTTCCCTGGCATCTGAAAATAGCCGTAAGCAACGACTTGGCACTGAACACCATGGTCAGCAACCTGGCAAAAAACAACGACGTGCAGCGCTACTCCGACCTCAGCGTGCTGGCTGCCAGCTACAAAGGCAATGGCTTCAACGCCAACGCCAACATCCTGCACACCTGGATGCACGAGAGAGCATGGAGCAACGACAGAAAGGAAACAGAGACTTCCAAACGGCAGGAGCGCGACACGTACTACAATAAATACTCACCCTACCTGGGCTTCTCCCTACAGCCCTACACCCTGCTGAGAGGCTACGACAGCGCCACCACGGCCATAGGCAGACTGCTGCTGCCGCTGAGGCTAAGGTATTTCTACAAGCACACCTACCGCGTACCCACCTTCGGCGAGGTGTATTATGTGCTGGTGACGCGACACCTGAAGCCCGAGGAGGCTAGCCAGCACAACCTAGGTCTCTCCTACAGTACAGAACTGAAAAACAGGGGGGCACTTCCGAACTTCGACATACTAAACCACTGCCAGCTGAACCTGACGCTGGACGGCTACGTGAACCGCGTGACAAACAAAATCGTGGCGATGCCCATGCAGAATATGTACCTGTGGAGCATGGTGAACTTCGGCACTGTGGACATCCGCGGCATGGATGCCAAGGCAGAGATATATATGCCTGGGAATGTGGTGCAGGCCACTCTCAGCGTCACCTACGCCTACCAGCAGGCACTGGATCACAGCGACAGCACTAAGAAAAGCTACGACAACCAGATTCCTTACACTCCTCGTCACAGCGGGGGCATCAGCCTATGGCTGGCATCCAAATGGGTGGACGTTGGCTACGATGTCACGCTGGTGGGCAAACGCTATATGCTGGCACACAATGTGGAAGCCAACCTCGTAGAAGGTTATGTGGACCAAAGCCTCTCTGCCTCGCACAAATTCCTGCTGCCACACTGCACGCTCACGCTGCGAGGCCGCATACAGAACCTCTTCAACGTACAGTACGAAGTGGTGAAGAACTACCCCATGATGGGGAGAAACTGGAGACTGGCACTCATCGTGCAGATATAGCCTCCCCACCACCACCGACGACGTACTTCACCACATCACCGACGCACAACCCAAACGATACAGCAATATTCTTTCAAATATATCAAAATATTATTAACATGAAACAGCATTTTTCCCTGTTGGCTGTTGTGGCAATAGCTACGGCGAGCCTCTTCATCTCCTGCAAGAAAGACCCTGACCCCAAGCCCAGACCCGAGGCAGTGTACAACGCGTACGTGCTCAACGAAGGCAACTGGGGTGGCAACAACGCCAGCCTCAGCCTGATGAGCACCGCCGACGGCAGCATCAAAAACGGCCACTTCGCTGCAGTGAACGGACGCGGACTGGGCGACCAGGCACAGGACATCAAGTTGTATGGCAGCAAGATGTATGTCACCGTCACCGAGAGTAAGACGCTGGAAGTCATCAACCCTGCCACAGGAGCCTCCATCAGCCAAATCACCCTCAGCGGCGGCCCCCGCAGCATGGTATGCCACAACGGCAAGATATACGTATCCTGCTACAACAAGACCGTGGTGAAGATCGACACCACCAGCCTGCAACTGGAAGGCAACTGCCGTCTCACTGGCTTGCGGCCCGAACAGATGGCCATAGTGGGCAACAACCTGTACGTAGTGAACAGCTATGAGAGAGATGCCGCCGGCAACAGCGTGTACGACAGCACCCTCAGCGTAGTAGACCTCAGTTCTTTCACCGAGATTGGCAAAATCACCGTCGGCGTGAACCCCATCAGGGTAAAAGCTCTCGATGATAGGCGCTTGGTAGTGTCTTACAACGGCGACTATAGTCCCGCCATCCCCGCCGGTGCCGTGATTGTGGAACCCACCACGCCCTCTACGGCTACTATCACCGCTCTGCCCGTGGCACTGAGCAACTTCGTCATCAGCGGCAACAACATATATGGCTATACCACAGTGTACGACGCAACAGGGAATCCCTCTACACAAATCTTCCAGATTGATGCCTCCACGCTTCAGGCCACCCGCATTCTGGAAGCCTACGGGGCCGAGCTCAACAATACCTATGGCATCGATATCGACACCTCTGGCAACCTCTACGTCTGCAATGGCCCCTACAGGGAACTCGGCGACGTGTACTGCTTCAACGCCAACCACACCAAGCTGTGGAACACCGAAGCTGGCCACCTTCCCAGCCACATAGTATTTTTCTAACAACCTGTCAGGCATATAACGAGCGCGCCGTGTTTCTTGCTGAAACACGGCGCGCTCGTTATATCTTTTTCTACTTCGCGACCGTTGGACATGAAGGCCTGCGGCATCAAAACAGTTTGTGCGTGCGGAAATACATCGTGTCTACGGAACGGCCTTCTTCGCCATGGAGAGCTTTGGCGAACTCGGCGAAGCAGGGCGTTTCCATGGTGATGAGGTTGTACACCTCGCCAAGGTTGGCGATAAAATGGGCATCGCTGTCCGTGATATTGCTGAACCTCTTGAGGTAGGCGAACTTCCTCAGCAACTCATCACGCGTGATAAATTTGTTTATCTCCAATGCGTCGGCTCGCAAATCCGGAGGGACGAAGCCCAGCTGGCTCATCAGGCTGGTGTTACCTTTGTTGACATGCGCGGGCACAAACAGACCTCCTATGTTGTGCACTTTGTCGTATATGCCGTCTACATCCACGTCTATGGCGCTAAGCAGGTGGTAGGGTTCCTCGCCCACTATCTCTTCCTCCTCGTTCACTATGAGTTGGTAGCCGAAGCGGTCTTCATCGTTGAGTATCTTGGGCAGATGCCCATCCAGAAACGCCTGGAAGGCATCCAGCTGTTCGTCGGTCTCGAAATAGGCCAGCACGTGCGCCTCCTCCTGTGTCGTCACTTCCGCGCCCCCTATCACGACGATGCCGAGTTCGTGTCCTATCTTCTGGCACACCTTGACCTGTCGTGTGGTGTTGTGGTCGGTAATGGCAATCATGTCCAGTCCTATCTCGTGCGCCCTGTGGAGGATGTTGACAGGGCTCATCTCCAAGTCGCCGCAGGGCGACAGGACGGTGTGGATATGCAAGTCGGCACGAAACGTATTCATAGAATATCATGTCCTCCCACCTTACGCTGCCTGAACGTGTTCCGGGGCAGTGAGGGCGTGGTGCTTATTTCAGCAGGTTGTATATCTTGCCGGCAGTCTCGAACGTACTCATAGGAGTGCTAAGGAAAGGTATATTCTCCTCGTTGCTCTGCTCCAGGGTGCCTTCGCCAGCCTGCTGGTTTTTCACCAATATCACACAGGCCAGCTCCTTGAGGGAGGCGATGGCTATCACGTTTTTGTGGGTCTGCAGGGTCACCCACACATTGCCCATGTCTGCGTTTCCCATTACGTCGCTAAGCAAATCGCTGACATAGCAACCTTCGATATCGCGATCCAATCCATTGGTGCCACTTAGCACTCTGAGATTCAGGGCATCCACCAGGTCTTTAACTTTCATAGTAGATTATATTTAAACGTTTTATTAAAAATAATTATTGTCTATAAATTTTGCAAAGATACGCCTTTTTTCTATATTACAACAAAAAATATGGGTTCTGCGGAAAAGTTGTTCTTGGGTGGGAAGTGCTACTCGTTGTGGTACTTCTCGTGGTGAAGGATGGTAAAAGACCTGTAGAGTTGCTCTACGAGGAAGAGGCGCACCATCTGATGGTTGAATGTCATCGTGGAAAGCGACAGTTTGTCGTGTGCGGCAGCATACACGGCGGGACTGAATCCGAAAGCGCCGCCTATCACGAAGGTGAGCTGGCGCACGCCGCCATTCATCTTCCGTTGCAGGTATTGGCTGAAGCTTATGGAGGTATGCTGCTTGCCGTGTTCGTCCAACAGCACTACGCAGTCGGCTTTCGCCAGGCGTTTCAGTATCAGCTCGCCCTCACGTTGCTTCACTTCGTCGGGCTTCATGTTGCGTCGGTCTTTCGGGGCGGATATCACCTCCAGTGTGAAGTTGCAATAATGCTTCAGCCGTTCCAGATATATGTCCAGCCCTTGCTGCACGAAAGCCATATCAGTCTTGGAGACCACAACTAAAGTAATATTCATCTAAGGCACATGAGGGTTCTTGTAACAATAATCCACTACTCTTTCTCCCGTGCTTTTTGCTGGACGACGAGGATGATGAAGGGGGCTATGGCCGTGAAAGAGGCACGCCGGAGAAGGTGGTTGAGAAAGCGGCGGAACTTCTTCCCGAATCTACGGCTGCGTTCGTTGTAGAAACCATTTTCGACGTACACGTCGCAGTTGTAGGGCTGCACGATGCCACGGTATTCCTCCAGGCTGAGTATGCGCTCTGTCCAGCTGCCAGTCTCGGGGTCGCAGGTATTGAAGGCATCGCGCAACAAATTTGGGGAATGGTTCTCCACGGCACGTTGCACGTCGTCGTAGGTCAGCCCCCGCGTGTTGGCAGCCCAATAGTCCAGTTCCTTG
>CAMURW010000046.1 GCA_947097635.1 uncultured Bacteroidales bacterium | reverse complement strand
TGCCTTGGGCAGCGTAGATCTGTGCCATTAGGAGGTAGATTTCGTGGTCTCGGGGGTTGTTGAGCACTGCCTTCTGGTAGTTGCGTATGGCTTTCACATAGTCGCCTTTGTCCACATATACTTTGCCCAGGCATTTGTAGCTTTCGCTGTCCTTGGGATTTATTCTCGCCGCCTTGTCATGGTAAGCTATCGCTTGGTCGAAGTCGCCTTTCTTGCAGTAGATGGAGCCTAACTTGTTGTAAGCGGGCGTGTATGTGCTGTCCAGTTCCTGCACGATGTATTGGTAGCACTCTATGGCTTTCTGTGTGTGGCCTTGGTCCAGCAGCGCGATACCCATGAAGTAGTACAGCTTCACGCTGCGGGGGCTTTGCTTGAGTCCTTCGCGTAGGTATTTCATCGCCGTTTCATGGTTGCCGCGCAGGGCATGCATCACCCCCAGGTTGTAGAAAGCATCGTCATTCTCGGGATCCACTTTCAGGGCTTGCCGAAATTGCTTGATGGCCTCGTTGTCTTTGCCTTGGTTGTAGAGGATGATGCCGTAGGTGTTATAGCCACGTGGGTAGTCGGCATCTATGGCGATGGCTTTCCTTGCCCATGTAGAGGCGGGCATGAACTGCCTTTGGTTGTTGAGGATGAGTGCCATGGTGGCGTGTGCGCTGGCACTTTGGGGATTCAGTTCTATGGCACGCTCCGTGATGCCTATCAGTTCTGCACTGTCGGTGATGAAGCCGTTCTTGCTGCCGTCGAAGTCGCCGTCGTCCACGAAGCAGGCTGCCAGGTGCTCGTTGGATAGCGCTGCTATGCTGTCGCCGGTGCTGTCGCTGAGAGCAACGGCCTGATATAGCGCTGCTATGGCTTCGCCGTAGTGGCTCTGCTTTTCGTGCAGCAGTCCCAGGCACAGGAAGGCATAGGCATAGGCAGGGTCGGCTTGTGTGGCTTGCTTGTAGTATTCCGTGGCACGTTGTGTGAGGCCCAGTTGTTCGGCGTTCTTGCCTTTGGCGATAAGTGCCGTGCTGCTCTGTCCCCAGCAGGATAGTGTGGCGACGAGGGTGAGGAGGAAGAGTAGTTGTTTCATTGGAGGATAAAGTAGTTTGGGTGTAACGGCCGTGGTGCGATTAAGTACGAAGACATTAAAATATTATGTGATATGTGGTGCTAACTGATTTTCTCCCAGTGAGGTTGGTTGCCTTTCTTGCGGAGATAGACAGACAGCACTGCGTTGCGGTAGTCGTGAAGGCCAGGATCCTGTAGCAGCAGTTCCTGCACGGTGTCGCGTGCTGCCCGCACGATGGGTTCGTCGTTCACGATGTCTGCCACCTTTAGGTTCAGCAGTCCGCTTTGTTGCAGCCCCTGCAGGTCTCCGGGTCCTCGCAGTTTGAGGTCCACTTCCGCGAGTCTGAAGCCGTCGCTGGAGGCACACATGGTCTGTATGCGTTCTCGCGCGGTGCCCACGGGGGGCTCCTTGGTCATGAGGATGCAGTAACTTTGGCTGCCGCCGCGTCCCACGCGTCCTCGTAGTTGATGCAGCTGGCTGAGGCCGAAGCGGTTGGCATCCTCTATCATCATCACTGTGGCGTTGGGGACATCCACGCCGACTTCTATCACCGTAGTGGACACCATTATCTGCGTCTTGCCTTCCTTGAAACGTTCCATCTCGTATTCCTTGTCTTTGGTGTCCATCTTGCCGTGGAGGATGCCGATGTGATACTGCGGCAGGGGGAAATATTGCGCCACCACGTCGTAGCCTGCCATCAGACTTTGCAGGTCGCTCTTCTCGCTCTCTTCGATGAGTGGGTACACAATGTACGCCTGCCGTCCCTGCGCTATCTGCCTTTTGAGGAAGGCAAAGACGGCGTAACGTTGTCTTTCCGCACAGTGTATTGTCTTGATGGGATGTCGCCCTGGAGGCAGTTCGTCGATGGTGCTGCAGTCCAGATCGCCATATAGCGTCATTGCCAGTGTGCGGGGAATGGGTGTGGCAGTCATCACTAGGATATGGGGCGGGATGGCACTTTTGGCCCATAGCTTGGCACGTTGCTGCACGCCGAAGCGATGCTGCTCGTCGATGACCACGAATCCTAAGTTGTGGAATTGCACATTGTCCTCCGTCAGTGCGTGCGTGCCTATGAGGATGCCTATGTCGCCGTTTGCCAGCCTTGTCTTGAGTTCGCGTTTCTCTTTCGTTTTTACGCTCCCTGTCAGCAGTTCCACACGTACGTCCAGTCCTTCCAGCATGCGGCGGATGGTGCTGTAGTGCTGTTGCGCCAGTATCTCCGTGGGCGCCATCAGGCAGGCCTGGCAGCCGTTGTCCAGTGCAATGAGCATGCACAGCAGTGCCACCAGCGTTTTGCCGCTGCCCACGTCGCCTTGCAGTAGGCGGTTCATCTGATGCCCGCTGCGGATGTCGCCGCGAATTTCCTTTACCACGCGTTTCTGCGCGCCCGTGAGGGGGAAGGGCAGTTTTTCGTGATAGAAGCGGTTGAAAAGTTTGCCTACCACGGCGAAGATGCGTCCTTGCGACAGTTGCTGACGTTCCAACTTGGCATATTGGTAGTCGAACTGCAGGTAGAACAGTTCCTCGAACTTGAAGCGCTGCAACGCCAGTGCTTTGTCGTGCTGGCTGTGCGGGAAATGCACCATTCGGAAGGCGTTGGCGCGTGTTGGCAGTTTGTATTTTGCCACTACTTGCATGGGCAGGTTGTCTGGTATGCGTCCTTCTGCCTTTTTCAGCAGGGTCTCGACGAGTTTGGCCAGCACCTTGCTGGTGAGTCCGCTTGCTTTCAGCTTCTCTGTGCTGGGATACACGGGCTGGAAAGGATGGCTGGGGCTGTCGTCGCCGAGACTCATCGTTTCCAGCTCGGGGTGACAGATCTGTAAGTGTCCGTTGAAGTAGCTGGGATGTCCCATCAGCAGGTAGGGAACGTTCTCTTTCAGCGAATGCCTGATCCATCTTACTCCCTGAAACCACACAAGCTCCACAGTGCCTGTGTTGTCGCTGAACAGTGCATTGAGGCGCACGGTGTGGCCTGTGGTGGTTTCTGTGACATTGCTGAGCCGTCCTTTCAGCACCACATAGCCGTCTTGACTGGTGATGGCGGCAACGGTACTGATGCTACTGCGGTCCACATAGCGCATGGGTAGGTGCAGCAGCAGGTCTTCGTTGGTGAATATTTGCAGCTCGCTGTGCAGCAGCTTGGCGCGTGCAGGTCCCACGCCTTTCAGGTATTCTATGGAGGTCTCGAGGAACGTCAAAAGTGAAAAGTGAGGGGGGAAAACTAAAAGGTGGCGCGGATGGCTGCGGGCAGCCAGACGGTGACATCTTTGCCGAAGGCCAGCAACTCGCGAACCATAGTACTGCTAACGGTATCGTGTTCCTTGTCGCTGAGCAGGAATATCGTTTCGATGTCTGGTGCCACAGCGTTGTTGATGCGGGCGATATTCTCTTCGTATACGAAATCGGCACTGCTACGCAGACCTCGCAACATGTATTTTATTCTGCGGGCGTGGCAGAAGTCGGTGGTGAGGCCGTCGTAGCTTGCCACTTCCACAGAGGGGCAGTGGTCGAAGGTGGCGCGCAGCCAGTCCATGCGTTGCTGGAGGGTGAAGCGGCAGTGCTTCTGCGTGTTCTCGCCCAGTGCCACAACAATCTTGTCGAAGAGGGGCACGGCACGTAGTATCAATGCCTCGTGTCCTATCGTCACTGGGTCGAAGCTGCCGGCGAATAGTGCTGTTCTTTCCATGGTGTTATCTTATTCTTTTCAGTTCGCCCTTTTGTGTTTTCTTGGCAGGCTTCTTGTAATATTTCTCTCCGAACACCCACATTAGGCGTCCTGTAACGGAAAAGTTGTAGAGGTCGCGCTCCCATGTGTCGTAGACGGGGTTTCCGGCGGCATCATCTTGAAGGTACTTCTTGAACTGCCAGCCTTTCTTGACAGGGAAGAGGGAGTATTGTACGCGGAAGTCTATCTTGAGATTGCGCCAGATGGGGAAGCGGAAGCTGGCTACAGCAGAGAGATCGTTGCGAAGAAACTCCATGTTGGTGGTGTCGGGGATGATGGGGCCGTGTATGGGGTCGAATTGCAACTCGCCGTGTGGCTGCGACACCAGTCGGGAATAGCAGAGTCCCAGGCCTGCCGTGATGCCACCGTAAGGGTCGGTGAAATGTATCTGTAGAGGGATGTCCACGTAGTGCAGTTCGAGGCTCTTGATTCTGTAGTATACCTGCGGATCGTTGGCCATTTCCCTTGCTCCTCTCAGCGTGTAGTCGGTCTCCAGGCTTAGTTGCCAGCGGTGATGGTCCGTGAGGTCTACGGTGGCACCTACGCCTCCTGTGAAGCTCCAGTGCTTGAATCCTTTCACCTCGTCGCCTTCCATCTGGCTGACACAGATACCCAGCACGGGATATGCCTTGATGAGGGTCTCGTTGCGGCTGCGTCGTGTTTGTGCCAGGGAGGGCAGGGCAGAGAGGGAGATCAGCAAGATGACGAGCAGCGGCAAAAGCTTTTTTATCATGATTGTTCTGTTTCTCGTTTCCATTAGTCCGTCATTACCACGATGGTGCCGAGCTTGTCCATCTCCAGTGATGTCACTTCCATGCCGCAGTGTGGGCAATAGACGCTGCTGTAGTGCAGACGGCCTTCGCAGCCTTTGTGGATGTGGTTCTGTTCTATGTATGGTTTCTGGTACTCTTCCGGTGTCACGACCACTTCCTGGTAGCATTTGTCGCAGTGCGCGAAGCCGCCGCCCTGGGCATTGGGGCCCGTAGTGGCGCGGAAGATGTCGCGGCAGCGCGGACAGGTGATTTCGTATAGTTGTGCCATAAGATAACGTATGTCAAAGTTACAAGTAAAACGTAAAGGGCATAGCAATATTGTATTCTATAAAAATAATAAAAAGTACGAAAAGTATGAAGACGGGGCAGACCGCCTCCGTATCCGTCGCAACTTACAACGCTTGCCCCCTTTTATTTCCTTAAATTCCGTATGGCGGCATACGAGCGGGTGAGGGACATGAAACGAAGGCTTGAAAAGCGGAGGATGGGGTCGGAGATGGGTCGGAGATGGGTCGGAAATGAGTCGGAGATGAGTCGGAGATGGGTCGGAAAGCTCCGACGCATCCCTCGCGCAAGCGAGACGGAGATATGCCGTGAGGGGTGCTGGTTTTGGATGCCTCTCTCGCTCATAATTCAGAATCAGTGGGTGTGTTTTCAGCTTATTCCTTTATTTTTGGTGGTCTCGGGTGGTCCCCGATTCTTTGGCAAAACAATGCTGCCGCCCCGCTGCTCGGTTACCAAGAATTTCTTATAGCCATTTTACAGAATTGTGCAAGAATTTTGCCTGGCGGAATTTTGGTATATCAAATTTTATTGGGCATCATTTTTTTGCTCCTGTTACAGCGAGAGTTACCCCGATTGTTAATAACTTTATTCTTGTGTTACGAAAATAATGCGTACCTTTGCATCATGGAAAATACCACCCAAAATCGCTCAAGGCGAAAAGAGCGAATGAGTTACGATATGGCATTCTCGCTGAACGGCAAAGTACCGCCTCAGGCAGTGGAGGTGGAACAGGCAGTGCTGGGTGCCCTCATGCTGGATGCCCACGCACTGAACAACACCATCGAGACCATACAGCCCGAATATTTCTATAAGCATGAGAACGAACTGATATTCCGCGCCATCTTCTCGCTGTTCGAACGTAGCAAGGACGTGGATATCCTCACCGTGGTGCAGCAGCTGCAAAGCGAAGGTAGGCTGGAGGAGGCCGGCGGCAGCTATTACATCACCCAGCTCACCAACCGCGTCATTAGCGGTGCACACATAGAGAACCACGCCCACGTGCTGGCCGAGAAATATATGCAGCGAGAGTTGATACGAGTGAGCACAGAGACCATCCGCGATGCCTATGACGAGACACAGGACGTGCTGCAATTGATGGACCGCACGGAGCAGAATCTGCTGGAAGTGAGCGACCGAAACCTCCACAACAACTATCATCCCATCGGCGACCTTATGAAGGAGGCCATGGAACAGATAGAGAATGCACAGGGCAGCGAAGGCAGCACGGTGGGTGTCCCTACCGGCTATTCGCGACTGGACAACATTACCAGCGGCCTGCATCCCGGTACGCTGGTGATCATCGCTGCCCGTCCCGCCATGGGTAAGACGGCATTTGCGCTCAGCATGGCACGCAACATGGCTGTGACGTTCGGCAACCCCGTGGCGTTCTTCAGCCTGGAAATGACGGCGGTGGAGCTAGTGATGCGGCTCATCGCCAGCGAGAGCAACATCAGCGGGCAGCGGCTGAAGAACGGGTCGCAGCTGCAAAACTGGGAGAAAGAGCAGTTGCGCGTGAAAGCGGAGATGCTGAAAGGCGCACCCTTCTACATCGACGACACTCCGGGTCTTAGCATCTTCGAGCTGCGCGCCAAATGCCGTCGCCTAAAACAGCGCTACAAGATACAGGCCGTCTTCCTGGACTATCTGCAGCTGATGCAGAGCAGCGGAGACATGAACCGCAACGGCAACCGCGAGCAGGAAATCAGCAACATCAGTCGACAGCTGAAGGCATTGAGCAAGGAACTGGAGATACCTGTCGTTGCGCTGAGCCAGTTGAGCCGCGAAGTGGAGAAACGCCCCGGCGACAAGAAGCCTCAGCTCAGCGACCTGCGCGAGTCCGGCGCCATAGAACAGGACGCAGACATCGTGGAATTCATCTACCGTCCGGAATATTACAACATAGATCTTGACGACTTGGGCCCCACGAAGGATATGGCGGACATCATCATCGCCAAACACCGTGCGGGCAGCACGGGCACCGTGCGCCTGCGCTTCGTCAGCCAGTTCACACGCTTCGAGAACCTGGAACAGATGCCCACGGACGGTGCCACCATCGTGCCCAGCAGTATGAACGCCTCCGCTTTCGGTCAGAGCCAAGGCCAGTTCGGTGTCAGCAGCGGCATGGGTGCCAACAACAACTTTGACATCCCTGCAATGCCAAGAAACGACGATCTGGACTTCGACGACGGCTACCCTTCCATCCGTGATGACAACAACCCCGTGTAGGCTCTCCCCTGCAAAATAAAAACGACCCTTTTTCTGCTCTTTTGGAAAAAAAAAGTTGCAATGTCGATTTTTTGCTTAACTTTGCAGTTCGATTTTTTTTGGCTTCTTGCCACAAACGTTTGAACAATAAATATATATTAGATAAAATGGATAAGAAAGACCTTCTAAAAGAAACCATCAAGCACATTGACATCAAAAAGTACGACTCCACGGAACTCATCGATGCGATGCGTCAAATGTCCTTTACCAGCCGCGACACAGCCCGCGCTGCCGACATCCTTACGATGATGTGCAAGGAGAAGGAATGCACCAACATCCTCACCATCGCCGGCAGCACCAGCGCAGCGGGGTGTATGCAGGTCTATGTGGACATGGTGCGCAACAAGATGGTGGACGTAGTTGTGTCTACAGGCGCTTCCATTATCGACATGGATCTTTTCGAGGCCCTCGGATTCAAGCACTACAAAGGCACTAAGGAAAATGTGATTCCGGACACAAAACTGCGTGAGCTCTACATCGACCGCATCTACGATACCTTCATCGACGAGGAGGAACTGCAGGAATGCGACAACAGCACCTACGAGCTGTCAAACAAGCTGGAGGCACGACCCTACAGCAGCCGCGAGTTTCTCTACGAACTGGGCAAATGGCTGCACGAAGGACGCAGTGTGAAGAAAGACAGTCTCATACAGACCTGCTACGAATGCGGAGTGCCTATCTTCTGCCCCGCCTTCAGCGACAGCAGCGCGGGCTTCGGCATCGGTAAACATCAGTGGGAACGTATGAGAGAGGGCAAACCCTACGTAAGCATCGACAGTGTACACGACTTCCTAGAGCTCACCGAAATCAAGATGCAGAGTCCCACCACAGGCCTCTTCATGGTAGGCGGCGGAACCCCCAAGAACTTCGCACAGGACACCGTGGTGATGGCAGAGATACTGGGACACGAAGTGCCGATGCACAAATATGCCATCCAAATCACTGTAGCAGACGTCCGCGACGGTGCCTGCTCCTCCTCCACACTGCTGGAAGCCGGCAGCTGGGGCAAGGTGAGCGAAGACCTGCAGCAGATGGTGTACGCCGAAGGCACTACGGTAATACCCGCCATCGCCAGCTACGCCTACCACAATGGCTGCTGGAAAGACCGCGAATACAAGAACTGGCAGAAATTGTTCCTGAGATAATCCCCCCCACATTGGAAGGATGTTACGTTTAAGCGATGAAACGTAACAACTTAATAAAATTTATAGTCTCCCCCCATGGACAAGAAGCTGAGGCAAGAACTGAAAGAGCTTATCAGGCGCGAAGTGGTAGTGGCAACTGGCTGCACGGAACCCGGCGCAGTGGCGCTATGCGTCACTAAGGCACGCGAGACACTGGGGTGCATGCCCGACAGCGTGGAGTTGCGCCTCTCCAAGAATGTTTTCAAAAACGCTATGGGAGTAGGCATCCCTGACACGGGAATGATAGGACTGCCTATCGCCGTGGCTATGGCACTCTGGGGAGGCGACTCCAAAAAGCGATTACAGGTGCTCTCGCA
>CAMURW010000045.1 GCA_947097635.1 uncultured Bacteroidales bacterium | reverse complement strand
TGTTAGAGTTCATAAGAAAATGAAGTTACACGCTGACATCTCCTTTGATGTGTGGCCAAGGGTCGTAGCCCTCCAACCGGAAGTCGTCGTAGTCGAAGGAGAAGATATTCTTCTTGTCGGGGTTGATATGCATGATGGGCAGTGGGCGTGGCTCACGTGTGAGTTGCAGCTTGCACTGCTCTATGTGGTTCTTGTAGATGTGGGCATCACCGAAGGTGTGCACGAAATCGCCATACCGAAGGTTTGTGGCGTGGGCTATCATCATGGTGAAGAGGGAGTAGCTGGCGATGTTGAAGGGCACGCCGAGGAAGATGTCGGCGCTGCGCTGATAGAGCTGGCAACTGAGGCTGTTGTTCGCCACGTAGAACTGGAAGAAGCAGTGGCATGGTGGCAGTGCCATCTTGTCTATCTCGCCCACGTTCCAGGCGTTGACGATGAGGCGCCGGCTTTCGGGGTTGGTCTTGATTTGCTCTATCAGCAGGCTTATCTGGTCCACATGGCTGCCGTTGGCACAGTCCCAACTGCGCCACTGGTGGCCGTAGATGGGGCCCAGGTTGCCGTGGTCGTCGGCCCATTCGTCCCAGATGGAGACCTTGTGGTCGCGGAGGTATTGTATGTTGGTGTCGCCTCGCAGGAACCACAGCAGCTCATAAATGATGCTTTTGAGGTGCAGTTTCTTGGTGGTGAGCAGGGGAAATCCGTCCTGAAGATGGAAGCGCATTTGATGTCCGAACACACTTAATGTGCCCGTCCCAGTGCGGTCGTCTTTGGGCGTACCTGTTGTAAGAACGTGGTTTACGAGGTCTAAGTACTGTCTCATTCTTAGTAAATTTCGCTGCAAAGATACTACCTTTTTTTATAATGAACAATAAAAAATGGTGTTTGGCACAAAATGTAATATGTTTATCCACAAAAGACTCCAATGGGCTGAACTTTAGGTTATTCCTGGGATTTACCTAAGTGTTAACGAATCATTCTTCATGCAAAACTCAGCGAGACGTTATTTCAAGAAGTGTGCACAAAAACTATTGTCCCACAGGACACCAGTGAGTATAAGGTGTGATGACAGCCTGCAGTAAGTCCTGTTTTTTTATTCCAAGCCGTGAAAACCCGTAAATGCGATAATAGATGCATAGGTGGATGGAACTCTAATATGCATCTGTTGTTTGCGTTTAAGTGTACAAACGGTTTGGATTCTGCAAGTTAAAATAAACAATCTGCCATCAAGTAATGGCAAGGGTCGGAGATGGTTCGGGAATGGTTCGTGGATAAGTCGTGAATGGGTCGTGAATGGGTCGGAAAATCCCGACGCAGTCTTGCCACAAGCGAGACACCGTGGCGATGTATTCCGGGAGTATCCGAGAAGATGTTTGCGGCAATCATAAAATGTAACACAAAAGTGTACCTTCATTTTGCAAAAAAACAGTGTGTAAAATCATCTTTTCAAACAATGTTACGAAGTACGAATCATTTTTTTGTGATAATTAATGTATTGTTTTTTAGTGTATTGCATGATGTCAAGAAAACTTTTTGCCACAAAAAGCCTTCATTTTCAAATATATTTGTATCTTTGCATCCGATTTCTTCCGAAAAAGGGGGCCGCGGGTCCCCTTTCTTATTGGCAATGCCTCGTGCAGCAGAAAGCAACATTAAGGACCACGGCTGTCCCTTGGAGCGGGACAAGCAACGTGGAATAACAATACGTAATAAGTTCAGGACTATGATAGACAAGTTGACAGTATTCGACATTGTAACTACGGCGCTGGAAGGTACCGACAAGTACCTCGTGGACCTCAAGATTACCCCCGACAATCGCATCTATATCTCCATCGACGGCGACAACGGCGTGATAATAGACGATTGTGTGGAGCTGAGCCGCGCCGTGGAGAGCCAGCTGAACCGCGAAGTGGAGGACTACGAGCTGAACGTGGCCAGCGCGGGATTGGACAGTCCGCTGCGCAATGCGCGCCAGTACCGCAAGAATATGGGCCAGGAAGTGACAGTGACGCTGATGACTGGCGACAAATATCAAGGCATACTGAAGGAAGCCGACGACCAGCATTTCGTCGTCACCATCCCTAGTACCAAACGCACGCCGGAACACGACGAGA
The DNA here is from genome assembly GCA_947097635.1 of uncultured Bacteroidales bacterium. Classification (GTDB taxonomy): domain Bacteria; phylum Bacteroidota; class Bacteroidia; order Bacteroidales; family P3; genus Colimorpha. The sequence goes on along the minus strand of CAMURW010000045.1, from coordinate 6,567 downwards.
GCTTCGCCTACAAAGACATCAAAGCCACCAAGATTGTCATCAAATTCTGACCGTCCTACCCATCAGTCACCACCTCGCAGCAACAGTTTCTGCCATTTCTGCCTGCGGACGACGTTGTTTCAACATGAATTAAGAAAAATATAGCATAATGAAAGCCTTAGACCTTACAGATTCGTTCACCGAATTCAAAGAGTTAAAGAACATAGATCGTGAGACGCTGATGCATATCCTTGAAGAGGTGTTCCGTGCTGCCATAGTGAAACGTTACGGCAGCGACGAGAACTTCGACATCATAGTCAATATCGACAAAGGCGACCTGGAAATCTTTCGCAACCGCACTATCGTGGAAGATGGTCAGGTAGAAGACGACAACAGCCAGGTGCAGCTGAGCGACGCCCGTAAGATTGAGAAGGACTTCGAGGTGGGTGAAGAACTCTCTGAACCTGTCTCCCTTACCTCCTTTGGACGCCGCGATATCTTGGCAATACGCCAGAACCTGGTCACCAAGGTGCAGGACTACGAGCGTTCCCTCATTTTCCAGAAATATAAGGAGAAAGTCGGCGAGGTTATCGTCGGCGAGGTGTACCAGCCCTGGAACAGAGAAGTCATAGTGCAGGACGACGAACGCTACGAGCTAATACTGCCCAAGAGCGAGCAAATACCGGGCGACCGTTACCGGAAAGGCGACAGTGTGAAGGCTATCGTGCTGAAGGTGGAGATGCGCAACAACAGCCCTGTCATCATCCTCAGCCGCACCAGTCCCATCTTCCTGGAAAAGTTGCTGCAGGCCGAAGTGCCGGAAATCTACGACGGTCTTATCACCATCAAGAACATCGTGCGCGTGCCCGGAGAGCGTGCCAAAGTGGCAGTGGAAAGCTACGACGATCGCATAGACCCCGTAGGCAGTTGCGTGGGCGTGCGCGGCAACCGTATCCACGGCATCGTGCGCGAATTGCGCAACGAGAACATCGACGTTATCAACTATACTCCCCGCCCCGATATCTTGATCAGCCGCGCCCTCAGCCCTGCCAACATTACCTCCATCAAGATAGATGAGGAGAACAAACGCGTAGAGGTGTTCATGGCTTCCGACCAAGTGTCCTTGGCTATCGGCAAAGGCGGAAGCAACATCAAGCTGGCCAGCAAACTCGTGGGATACGACATCGACGTGTATCGCGATAGCGACGATGAATACGAGGATGTGGACCTCAAGGAATTCAACGACGAGATAGACCAGTGGGTCATAGACGAGTTGATGAAGATAGGCTGCGACACCGCCAAGAGTGTACTAGCCAAGAGCAAAGAAGACCTGATGGGGCGCACAGACCTGGAAGAAGAGACTATCGATCACGTGCTGGAAGTACTGAGAGCCGAATTTGCCGAAGAGAACGATACCGACAAGGCAGTGGACGAAGCCAAGCCAGTTTCCGATGCCGACGATGACAGCAGTGAGCATGCCAATGCCGACAAAGGATAAGGACATCAAAATAATGCCAACTCAGCAAAGGACACCGGCGACTGAATAGTCGAGTGTGTAACGTATTTTTAATAAGGTAATCATTTTTTAAGGAGCGCAATAATGATGGAAGAAAAGAAGAACATACGACTGAAGAAGGCAGCGACGGAATTCAACGTCGGTCTCAACACTGTCGTGGAATTCCTGTCCAAAAAAGGGCATAATATAGAGCTAAACCCCAACACGCGCATCACTCCGGAACAGTACCAACTGCTGGCCGCTGCTTTTCAAGGCGAACGCAACGTGAAGGAGAATGCCGACAAGATAGAAATCAGTACGAGCAACAACGTCACGATTGAGGCTCCTAGTGTGGGCGCGGAAAACGAATCTGCCGCCGACAACGAGGAACTGACAATCAAAAACTACATCAACGTGAATCCGCATCCCGCGAAAAACGATGCAGATGCCCTCGCTGCTGCAAAAGAAAGCGCTCCGGCAGCAGCGCCCTCTGCCATGACCGAACCACGGGATAACGACGACAAAGAGGTAGAGAATGCAGAAATGGCAGACGAGGCAGCTTCTCAAGGCGAAGAGAGACAACAGGCCACAGCCTTTGCCAATTCTGTGGCACAGGAAGAAAATAGGTCCGAGTTCGAGACGCAGGTAATCAAAGCCAGCGTGTCGGGCACCAAGGAGGGCTCCGAAGCCTATAACGCAGAGCTGAAGATTGTCAACAAGATTGACCTTGATGCCTTGAACACCCGCATGCGCCCCGAGAAGAAGAAGGTGGAAAAAAGGAAAGATGAAAAAAAGAGGGGCGACAAGAAGAAAGAACAGCCCTCTGACAAGGAAGTCCGTGACGATCAGCAGGACGAGCATGCAGCGCAGTCCCGTCAGCAGGAGCAGCAACAGACTGTGAAGGCTGAGCAGCAGCCGTCGGATACGCAGGTCGACAACATGGCAGACAAAGAACCTGCCACCCCTGCCAAGAAGGAAGAAGATACTGTGGAATTCATCGAGACCAAATACCAGAAACTGGAAGGGCCCAAGGTGGTCAGCAAGATAGACCTCAGCCAGTTCGAGACTCCCAAGGGTGAACGTCGCAAACGCAAACGTATCAAGAAGAGCGATGGCGTGAAGGTGAACCCCGAAGAGGTGATGGGTAAGAACAAGACCGACGGCGGCAATACCTCCGTCAACGGCAACAGGAATGGCAAGAGCGCTGGCAAAGGCAACAATAACAACGCCGGCAAGGGCAATGGTACTGGCAACGACAGGAAGAGCGACAAGAATGCCAAGCGCAAAGACAGGAGGAAAACAGAAGAGAAAAAAACAGCCGAAGTGGACGACGCAGAGATAGAGAAGCAGATCCGCGAAACGCTGGCACGCCTCAGCCCCACTGGCAAGAGCAAGACCTCCAAGCACAACCGTGAGAAACGCCACAGAGTGCAGATGGAGATGGAGCAGCGGATGGAACAGCAGATGGAACAGAAAAACACCCTGCAGGTTACGGAATTCGTCACCGCCAACGAGCTGGCAACGATGATGAACGTCCCTGTCACCAAGATTATCTCTACCTGCATGAGCGTAGGCATCTTCGTTTCCATCAATCAACGTCTCGACGCCGAGACCATACAGCTGATCGCCGACGAGTTCGGTTTTAAGGTCAACTTCGTTTCCTCCGACGTTGTGGACACACTGAACGCCATAGAGGAAGAGGACAAACCCGAAGACCTCGTGCCACGCAGCCCCATCATTACCGTGATGGGCCACGTGGACCATGGTAAGACCTCGCTGCTAGACTATATCCGCAACACCAACGTCATTGCTGGCGAGGCAGGTGGCATCACGCAGCACATCGGCGCATACGAAGTGACGATGCCCGACGGTCGCAAGATAACTTTCCTGGACACTCCTGGTCACGAAGCTTTTACGGCAATGCGTGCACGTGGCGCTAAGGTCACGGACATCGCTATCATCGTGATTGCCGCCGACGACAAAATAATGCCGCAGACCATCGAAGCCATCAACCACGCACAGGCTGCAGGTGTACCCATTATCTTCGCCATCAACAAAATTGACAAACCTGGCGCAGACCCCGACCGCATTAAGACGGAGCTTGCCAATATGAACATGCTGGTGGAAGACTGGGGCGGCAAGTATGCCAGCCAGGACATCAGTGCCAAGAAAGGCCTCAATGTGGACCTGCTGCTGGAGAAAGTGCTGCTACAGGCCGACATCATGAATCTCAAAGGTAACCCCCGGAAGCGAGGCAAAGGCACGGTGCTGGAGAGCTCGCTGGACAAAGGACGCGGCTATGTGGCCAAAGTGCTGGTAGCCGACGGTGTCATACGGCAGGGCGACCCCTTGCTGGCGGGCAGCGTGTTCGGCAGGGTGAAAGCCATGTACAACGAGCGCAACCAGCTGGTGAAAGATGCCGGCCCCTCGCAGCCCGTACTGTTGTTGGGCTTGCAGGGAGCACCGCAGGCAGGCGACACCTTCAACGTGATGGAAAACGAGAAAGAGGCCAAAGACCTCGCCGCCAAACGGCAGCAACTGCAACGAGAACAGGGACTGCGCACACAGAAACATATCACCCTCGACGAGATAGGACGTCGCATTGCCATTGGCGACTTCAAGGAACTCAACCTCATCGTGAAGGCCGACGTGGACGGCACTGTGGAGGCATTGAGCGACTCGTTGCTGAAACTCAGTAACGAGGAGGTACAGGTCAACGTGGTTCATAAAGCCGTGGGGCAGATTACCGAAAGCGATGTGCTGCTGGCCGAGGCTTCCAATGCCGTGATTATCGGTTTCCAGGTGCGTCCCAGCGTGCAGGCACGCAAGATGGCTGAGACAGAGCAGATAGACATACGTCTCTACAGCATCATCTACGATGCCATCAACGAACTGAAAGACGCTATCGAAGGCATGCTGGCACCCGAGACACAGACCAAGATTGTCGCCAACCTGGAAATCCGCGAGACATTCAAGATTTCCAAGGTCGGCACCATCGCAGGCTGCATGTGTTTGGACGGTAAGATAGGACGTGGTGCCCACGTGCGCCTCATACGCGACGGCATAGTGGTCTATACCGGTAAGTTGGCCTCCCTGAAACGCTTCAAGGACGATGTAAAGGAAGTGGTTTCGGGACAGGACTGCGGTCTCAGTATAGAAAACTACAATGACATCAAGGTGGGCGACATCGTAGAGGCCTACGAAACCATCGAGATAAAGAAAAAGCTGTAGCACAGCACCCATACGCTCCAGTGCATTTCCGCCCCTATAGTTCAACGGATAGAACGGAGGTTTCCTAAACCTTTGATGTAGGTTCGATTCCTACTGGGGGTACAAAGAGTGGCACACACGTCGCCGAACCGGCAATGTGTGTGCCACTCTTTTTCATTTTCTCCGACCAGTAGCGCAACTGCTAGGGAATGTCTGAACCCTAGTATTCACCATTTAAGTAGTGATTCCTTCTCATCTTTGCAAAGGTCCCACCACTGCCGCTACATCGGGTTAGTCACGTTCACGTGAAAGTACCTGCCTGTTGATTTTACCTACTTCTGTAGCCAGAGTTTCATCGTACGCTACAGCCCGTTTTTATTCTTAAAATCTTACACCAAAAGCGAGGGGCGACCACAAAGTCCCTGTTGTGATATATGATATGCCAACTTCGGAAAAGAGTGCGCAGCGTTCCGATACGTTGTAACAGGCACCGACGGCAAACCTTCCTTGGAATTCGGGATCCACATCAAGTTGCACGAAGGAGCCTCCAGCGTTAAGCAACAGGTAAGGCGACAACCTTTCGTTAGTTCCCATGTCATAGCGCAAGGAGAGGTGCAATGGTGCATAGACGATTTCATCAATACCGTGTTCAATGAATGTGGGATTGACACCCAGCCCAACAGAAAGGTGGCTGAACCACTTGTACCTTACTGCCAAGTCTGCGGTAATCACTTCGCCTTGGTTGAGAATGGTATTGACGCGTGGCGAAATGGAAACATCCAGCTCGATTCTTTTCCTCGAACCTTTTTCTTGTGCAAAAACACTCGCCATCTGTCCCAATAGGGACACCATCAGCATTAGTGAAAATATTTTCTTCATGACAATTAATTTTTAAATTTAAAGCGGAAGCCACTTCCTAAATTATGTTCTTTTGATTTTGTGTCCCAATATTTTACGTACAGGAGTCCCATGTCATTGTGTTTTTTTATCTTGAATTTTACACTTGGAGACGCTCCGATTTGATAATTTCCTCCACTGTCCTTGTATGTTGCACTTACGGCAAGTGTGATTTCATAGTCTTTAAAGTTATCTTCCTCGCTCCAAGAAAACGTCCACTTTTGTCCGTCTTGTTCTGAATCCCAATCGTTAATATCAATATCGCAATTCTACCAACAACCAGCGATTTCGGATCTTTTAGGCTGTGGCTATGTCGAAGGCAACATTGGGCAACCTGTTGTCGTCGATATCAATCCATGTAAGTTTGTGGTTGACAAGGAGAGATGTGGCACCATGCCCGATGTGGAAATCGAGGTATAGCACTGTCTCGGAACGTTGTTCCTTGGGTATGCTGCTGTAGCGGCTACAGAGTGAGTTGGCCACGCAGTGAAGCAGTCTCCGATCCTTTTCCGGTAGCAATTCCACCATAGCGTCAAAGCCCATTGCCATGATACGTGCTGCATTCCTGCTCCAAGCATCTCTCGGTTGTCGGACAGGTACAGGAACCGCTGGTGGCGAATATCCCACAGGTAAGTCAGGGCGAGTGTCATTTGCGACACGGCTTTGGCCATGCTAACATAACTATCGTAGTTCCTTATTATTGAGCGGTATGTGGGTCTCTTTGGTTTTTGAAGTGTTTGTTCGTAATGAATGTGGCAGCGGCAATGTAGGCACGATGTATGGGAGACGAGGGTGAGGTATGGGGGGCTGCACGCCTTCAATCATTAGTCTTTACTTGGTGTCTTTTTTGCAGAAGATGCTGCGGGGCTTGCCGGCGAAGTCTGGACAAAGGGTGGGGGAGAGGGAGTGGGCACGTAGCAGCTGCTGGGTTTGCTGGGCCAAGTGCTCGTTGATTTCAAGCACTAGGATGCCTGGGGACGAGAAGA
>CAMURW010000044.1 GCA_947097635.1 uncultured Bacteroidales bacterium | reverse complement strand
CACTACATATCTTAATTTTTAATATTAAACACTAAACATAGTGCGTCACTAAGTCTTTAAAAGTACGGCCTCGTTCCTCGAAGTTCTTAAAGGCATCATAACTGGCAGCTGCTGGCGAGAGGAGGCAGATTCTGCCTGGCTGCGTGTGGCTGAAGCACCAAGGGACTATCCTGTTGTAGTCGTCTTCCAACAATATGTTGCGGCTGGCCGATGCTGCGCATCCCGATGAAGTACACAGCCCAGTTCGAAGAGCGATAGCGTGCATGTCGCGTCCTGCCTCGCCTACGAATACAATGTTTCTCACTGCTTTACCCAGAGGGTCTATTGCTAGGAAACGTATCAAGTCCGTATAGTCTATGCCTCTGTCGAAGCCGCCCAGGATGAGCGTATCCACTTTCTGCAATGCTGTCACTGCTGCCTCCGTGGCTGCCGGAATGGTGCTAATACTGTCGTTGTAGAATGTGATGTTGTTGTATGTGCCTACAAGTTCCATCCTGTGTTCCAGGCCTTTGAAATCTGCCAACGCACTTCGGAACTCCGCTTCACTCACATGGTATAATGCAGCCACTCTGCTCGCCACCTCAATATTGGAGAGGTTGTGGTCGCCCTGAAGATGACGAGATGCAGCTATCCAACGTTGGGCACTTTGCAGGTTGTAAGATATTACGTGACCCGACAAACATTGCGTGCCGGCGGATGCCTGAGAGTATTCTCTCACCCTTTCGCACAGTACGGCATTGTCGCCACAATAGAAGAAATAATCGTCCTGCTGCTGTTTCAAGCCAATGTTCATCTTTGCCATCTGATAATCAAGGTAGCTGCGATAATGATCCAGATGTTCCTGGTAGAGGTTGAGCAGCACACCTACATGCGGCGCACGATGGATATTTTCCAACTGGTGACAGCTGAACTCGCCAACGACGATACTACGTTCCGAAAGCCAGTCCAGCACGTCGAACAACGGGATACCCATATTGCCCGCCATTATCACGTCATAGTCCCGCGATTGTGCCGCGTGCTGCTTCAGCACGAAGGCGATGAGACTTGTCGTGGTACTTTTACCTTTGGTGCCAGTGATGCCTATGGTTCGGTCACCAAATATCTGAAGGAACAAGTCGGTCTGCGAGGTCACTATGCTCTTGTCGCACACGTCGTCCAGAACGACGGAAGGGATGCCTGGCGACTTGATAATAAGATCATAATGCTGCGCTGCCACTTTGCGTAGTGCCTCGTTGCCTTCCACAATATCGGGCTTCTCGTTCGGCAGGATGCGCTGCAGCAGAATCTTTGTGCTCCTACCTTCGCGTCCATAACCAGCGATGAGTATCCTGCGGTACTCCAATAGCCGTCTCAGGTCGTTTTCCCTATAAAAAGATGGACCTGTCATTGCAGTGCCTCCTTCAGTAATGCCAGTTCTTCGGAAACGAGGTTGTGGTTGAGATACACTGTGTGAAGGGGCGTTACGGGAGGCTGTGGCTCATAGCTTTGCAGCAGGGCTGGCAGTTGTTGTCGCTTGCCTTGCCGCAGGAGTGGAACATAGTACCTGCTCAACGCAAGAGAGAGTGCCGAATTCACCTCGTTGATGGTTCCCACACATTCGAACGGTTTGGTTTCGGCATGCCCCGTCAACTGAGAGAACTCCGTCTGCAAATTGGTATCTTCCAGCATATTCTTGCCAAAGATATACTCCAGTTCATTGGGAGGCAGGAAGGGCGACAGAATGATGAAGGCGAAGAGGCATTTGGCACAATGTCCGCACCAGACATTCTGCTTGCTGCCCACGTTGCAACTTCTAAAGACATCAAAATATTGCGGCTGACGGGCGAAAAGCATAGCTATCTGCAACTCGCTAAGGGGTCTCAGGAAACTGAAATAACGATAATCTTCGGAGATATAGTTACGCACGTAGTTGCGGAAGTCGTTTTCGAACTCCAAACTCTTGCTATACTGATGGTTGACGTGTGTACCTACCACCGTGCTCTCGTTGGCGCTGCTTTCGTTGCTCAGTGCCACATTGGCGAAGCCAGCAAGCTGCTCTGCCAGTAGCGTGTAAAATGCCAGCATAGCACTGAAAGGAGTGTGTCCGTTCAGCATGCCCTTGGCGTTGAGTTCCAGCAGCGCAGGGTCGATACTGCGATGTATCACCAGCGTTTGACTGATGTTGTACCCCCCTCGTTGTGCACACATTATGGTGGCGCCGCGAGGGTTCATTATCAGGGGTCGCACATCCCACCGGGACTGTCGCTTGAAGGCTTCCAAAGTCACCACGCTGTCTTTGCCGCCTCCTATGGGGACAAGATACCCTGAAAATGCCAATTCGATGCGGCTGCCGATGCACTGACGCACGGGACCTTCGCTGGTGATTTCCATAAAATCGTCCAACGTGGCGTGAATGCCATTGACCCAGAAAAACTCTCCTTCGCCATTGAAATACAGTCTCTTCCAGAACGCCACCTGTCGGTCGTCCAGCGTGCCGCACATCACATGCACACGAGGGGAACAGGCACATTTCCAATAACTTACCAGCTCTATCATGCCGATATGGAACACCAGAGCGTCCATAACCTCCTGCGGCTGCTGCAGTTGCAGGAAATCGCGGGCTTCGATGTGCGCCTGTGGATGAAAGAGGATGTCCGCGTTGCCTTCACGGGATCTCAGACGGAGGCTAAAAGCGATGTGCAGCCCGTCGGACTGCACATTATAGCAAAAGTTTTCGTAGACCATCTCGGGGAAGGTCTGGCGATAGATGTTATATTTCTGAGAATGGTTCACTCACGAGGGAATATTTGCGGGTACTATTTCAGCGTGAGGCTGGCCTTGCCTATCTCGTACCCATTGGCATAGAGGGTCACCCAGTAGAGACCAGGAGCCAATGTGACATTGTCGAATTTACGCCACACCATGCGGATGTCGCGTGCGCGTCCGATGAACTCGATGTCCTGGCTTACGGTGTACTGCATGGGGGTGCCATTCATGTCGAACACCAAGTCGCTGGGGCTTCCGTTGCACACCACACGGTTGGTGGCATTGGCGATTCTGGCATATATGGTAATGCTGCCGGGGGTGATGACGTTGTTGGGCAGTAGATGGGCATCTATCATTATCATCTTGGTGCTCTTGGCCTTGACTGTCTCTTTGAGGATGGTTCCGCTCATGCTCTTGCCGGCTCTGGCGTTCACTTCGCTGGCCACCAGTATGCTCGCCTGTTCCACTTTCTGCACCAGCTCTGCGTTCTGTGCCAGCACCTGCTGCGCCTGTGCGTTGGTTTCCTTCAGCGTGGCGTTCTCGGCTTTAAGAGCGTCATTTTCGGCTTTCAGGCGTGCTATCTCCTCCACGTAGCTGTCGCAGAGAGCCTGCAGTTCTGTCAGTTTCTCGTTCACGGCACCTGCAGTGGCGATGCCTGCGTTCTTCTGGGCAGCTTTCCGTTCCGCTTCTTTGGCTTTCACCTGGTTCTGCAGATCGGCAATCTGCTGTGCCTGTTCCTTCAACTGCTGCTGCATCTGTGCTATCGTATTGGCACTGTTGTCGGCGGTAGCGTTGCGCAGGGTGTTGTTCTCTGCCGTGAGGGCATCCACTTTATGCTGCAGCGTCTTCAGCTGATCACTGACAGCGTTGGTGTTCTGCTGCACCTTGTCCATGACAGCATCGTAGCTGGCCTGGGCATCGGTCAGTTGTTTTTGAAGGGTGCTGTTCTGTCTGCGGCACTCTTGCTCTCTGTCTTCCAGGACGTTCAACTGCTTCCGCAGGTTGCCGAGCTGACCTTCCAGTTCTTTTACTTTGGCCACCGACGCTTCGTCGACTTTTTTCTCTGCATTGGTCGCCGTCAACGCATGGACTGCTGCGCCGCGTTTCATCTGCTCTATGGTAGTGTCGCGCAAGGCAATCTCGTTATTTAGCACCTCAATCTGGTGACGCAGACGTTCCTGAGCGGTCTGGCATTTTACCAGTTCCTGCCTGGCATCGCACACCTCGTTGGCTTTGCCCTCTATGTTGCCCGTCTGTTTCTGTGCTCTTTCCAGCTGGTTCTGCAAGTTCTTCACTTGCTGCTGAAGGCGATTCACCTCTGCTGCCGTGGCGTTGTTGTCACTGTTTTGCTGCTGTGCTGCCGCCAACTGGTTACCGACATCCTTCAGCTGCTGACGCAGCGACTTTATCTGACCGTTCAGCTCTGCTTTGTCCTGCTCGCATTGCTGGGACGCTGCCTTGTTGCTCTTGCCGCTGTTTTCCATTTGGTTGGAGAGGTCGGCTATCTGGCTTTGCTGTTCACGGATCTGACGTTGCAGACGTGCCACTTCGGCGTTGTTGCCTCCGTCTCTGCCCTGCTGCTGCAGCTTGCTGAGTTCTTTCCGCTGTTTGTCCACCTGCTTCTGCAGTTTCGAAATCTGGCTTTCTTTCTCACGCAGCTGCTTCAACTGTACGCCGTTATCGCTGTCTGTGGAGTTTTTCTGCGCTTTCTTCGCCGCACTCAGTTGATTCAGAAGATTCTGTATCTCAGCGACTTGTGCATTGATAGTGCTGTCCTTGGAGGCCATTTGCACACCCATTTGGCTATCGTCCGATGCCTTGGTGGCATTGTGTGCCGCCATAATGGAATCCAGCCGGCTCTGCAGGCTGTCAATTTGTTGTTGCGAAATTGCAGTGCCGTTGTTACACGACGTAACGCTCATCGCCACGGTCACGGCCATGCTGGCAAAGAGCGCAAAGACTCGGGTAAGACGTATCTTCATATCTTATTACTTATTTATTATCAACAACAAAGCGTTTTGAGAATGTCCAAAACGAAAATGCAAAGATACGTTTTTTTTTACACATAGCGGAAAAAATAACAAATTTTATAAACCTAGTTTCCCACCGCTGTTCCGCACACCGTTATATTGACACAACAACTGCGTCACGAACGCCGGTCGACGACGAACGCGAACTTTCCGCCAGAGCACTCTTTATGATGTTTGGCTACGAGGGACGACACTCCTTGAGAAGGTAAAGAGTGGCATCTTCGCCTCCTTGCCATTCGGATGCGCTGCGAATCCTCATTATGCAGAAGCATGCGAAACGCCGTGCCTGCCACCGGCGGGTACATAAAGAGAGAGAAAAGGGCTTATTGCAATATGCAACAAAGCCTCGCACCAAGACGACGCGAGGCTTTGTTTCGGTGAGATAATGCTAAAAATCAACTATTTTCACTCTTTTTCCTTGGCTTTGATGTTGGGCAGTTCAAGACCATACCCCATCTTCTTGTCCTCACGTTTCAGCAGGATGCTGATGAAGAAGGCAATGAGACCGAAGCTGGAGAAGATTATCATAGGCATCGTGTAGCCGCCAGTGCTTTGCAACACATTGCCAATAATCTTGGGCACGAAGCAGAGGCCCAGGTTCTGCACCCAGAAGATGAGACAGTAGGCACTGCCGAGAATCTTCTCGTCTATAATCTTAGGCACACTGGGCCACAGGGCTGCAGGCACCAAAGAGAAGCTGACACCCAAGATGACAATGATGGTCAGCGCGAGACCTTTGCTGGGGAATGCCGGCAGCAGGAAAGCGAAGCACAGATGGCAGGCCAGCATCACCACGGAGCCTATCATCAGCATGGTGGCACCCCTGCCTTTCTTGTCCAGCAAGCCTCCCAGTATGGGGGTAAGAATCATAGCCAGGATGGGGAAGCAGGAGAACAGACGTGCACCGGCACCAGTGCTCTTGCCAGTCTCGTCAAAGAGGCCGAGAGTGGTGTCCAGGTATTCGGGAGCATAGCGCTGGAAGGGGAAGATGGCGCTGTAGTACAACACACACAGCAGGGCCACAATCCAGAACATCTTGCTCTTGAAAATCTTGCCCAGGTCGCTGAGATGGAACTCTTCCTCGGGATCCTTCTCGCTGGTGGCCAGTCCGGCGGCGACCAACTGCTTGTCGAACTTAGTGTCCATGAAAGCGAAGATGATGAAATTGATAAGGCCTATGCAGAGCAGTGCGGAGCAGAATCCTACTGCCGATGCCACGCCGTTCATCTTGTCTGCGATAATAGGAGATATCCACATTACGGCAAACACACCGAGACGGGCGATAGCCATTTCCATACCCATGGCCAGCGCCATTTCCTTGCCCTTGAACCATTTGGCAATGGTTTTGGATACCGTGGTGCCTGCCATCTCGCAGCCGCAGCCAAAAATCATGAAGCCCAGGCAGGCCACCTTGGCGCTACCCGGCATAGCAGGCCACCAACTGTTCAGCCAAGCGACATTGTTGGCATCGAACCAGTCGCTGACACCCACCCACTTGATGAGGGCACCTACCACCATAAGGCTACAGGACAGGATGCCTGTGAAGCGGATACCCATCTTGTCCAGAATGATGCCTGCCAGGATGAGGAAACCGCAGACGTTAAGGATCAGCTCACTTGCGGCGTAAGTTCCGAACACCTCGCTGTTCCAGCCGTGGGACTGTTCCACCAGCGTTTTGAGAGGCGACATAACATCCACGAACATGTAGCCGAAAAACATCGCAAGTGCGATAAGAACGAGTACCATCCAGCGCAAAGCGGGATTGTCGTTCATCAGTTTATTAACCTTTTCTGTCATAAATTATGTATTTAAATTTTCTTTCAGAAATTATGTTCACAAAAGGAATTGCAAAGTTACTATCTTTTTTTGAATTGTGAATAAGATTAACAAAAAAAACTCTTCGCACCTGTCATCGGCGACATTATTTGTCTATTTATCAAACGGTTTGTTGCATCGCCTGTGCGAAGAATTCGTTAAGCGGAATGGTGGAATGAAAGGCTGCCAAGGTCTCCTTGAGCATCTTTTCTGTAGGAATAATGTTGTCTTTAAGTCGGTGCAGGGATACAAAACTACGTTGCTTCAGCATCTCGCGACAGGGAAAATCGTCGGGGATGTCGCCCACTAACTTGCGAAAAGTAGGAGGAATGGTCTTGCAGGGATAGGGATCCCAGAGCTCCGTGCCGAAATACTTTCGGTAAGTTCTGTCTTTCAGTATTTTCTGAAAGGTTTCCACATTGTAGAATATTTCCTGCCGCAGCACGTTGGGCGTGGTAGGATACATAGAAAAGACACCGCCGCCAAGGCAGCTGCTGCCGAAACTGAGGTCGCCGGAGACGGCCGCGTCCTCGGGCTCTATCTGAAAATAATAGCCCGGAGCATCCACTTTTTTGTTGCCGCCACAGGGTATCCAGAAAGAGACATGTTCTTTATAGGGACGCTTGTCGTTGCTGAAGCGCACATCCCTGTAGATGCGATACACACAGCGACGGGCATCGCAAGTGCGTACGGTGGGGTCAGCCTTGGAAAGTTCCTGGATGACAGCATCGCAAAACTCCACCAACACGTTCTGGATAGCATCATAGCGTGTCTTGTTTTGTTGAAACCAGGGGCGGTTGTTGTTCTCGCGCAGCTCACGCAGGAAAGGAATTGTGTCCTGAGGGAAAATTATCATATGCAATACATTAAAAAGTATGTTTCCTTGTCTTTTAATGAATTATGATATAATCACTTGTTTCTATTAATTTGCAAAAGTACAACTATAATTTGATATCTTCGTTTTTTGCACAATAATTAATACCATTTAACGTTTTTTCTCTGACTTAGTGACTATCCTATAAACCAACATGCCTGAAAATGATGAAAATAACACTGGGCAGAACGGGACTTGTAGTACCCAAAAACGGCTTCGGAGCCTTACCCATACAGCGCCTCAGCAAACACGACGCCGTGCATCTACTGCAACAGGCACTGGACGGCGGCATGTATTATTTCGACACAGCACGCTACTATACCGACAGCGAAGAAAAGCTGGGAGCTGCTTTTCACGACCGCCGCGATAAAGTGATTATCAGCACCAAGACTGGTGCCGAGGACGCGCAAGGTTTTTGGAAAGAGCTGGAGACCAGCCTGCGCATGCTGCAGACCGACCATATAGACCTCTACCAGTTCCACAACCCCGCCCATTGCCCCACACCAGGCAACGGCACGGGGCTATACGAGGCCATGCAAGATGCCGTGATGCAAGGCAAGGTGCTGCACGTGGGCATTACAAACCATCGTTTGGCAGTGGCGCAGGAAGCCATAGATTGCGGGTTATACGAGACACTGCAGTTTCCCTTCAGCTACCTGGCAGGAGAGCAAGAACTGCACCTCGTAGACCAATGCAAAGAGAACAACATCGGCTACATCGCCATGAAAGGACTGGCCGGCGGACTGATAAACAATGCCGCCGCAGCTTTCGCCTTCATGGCCCAGTTTCCACACGTGATTCCCATTTGGGGCATACAACGCGAGAGCGAGCTGAAAGAATGGCTAGCATTCCAAGACCACACGCCCGAAGTGACCGAGGAGATGCGCGAACGCATACGCCACGACCGCGAAGAGCTAAGCGGCGAGTTCTGCCGCGGATGCGGATATTGCCAGCCCTGCCCCGCAGGCATAGAAATACAGGACTGCAACCGCATGTACCTGTTCCTCAGACGCGCACCCTACGGCACCTATCTCACGCAGGAATACTACGACAAGATGCAGAAAATCCTGGACTGCAGGCACTGCCACCAGTGCAGCAAAAAATGTCCCTACAACCTGGACACCCCCGCGCTGTTAGAGAAGAACTATAAAGACTTCATGGAACACTGGGGACGCAGGGACGAGATATTTGGGAAAGGCTGATGAAAGTGAATCACGGTGAATTATGGTTTTTAAGGTCCGTTAAATTCCTGGCAATATGATATACTATTATTCGGGCTGTGGCGACAGCCGATGGGTGGCGCAGGAACTGGCAAAAAGACTGGGGCAAGAGTTGCTTTTCATCCCCGAGGAACTCAAAGGCAACTGCTTATACACGCTAAAGGGCGACGAGCCGCTCGGCTTCGTCTTTCCCACCTATGCCTGGCGTCCGCCACAAATAGTGAGACAGTTTGTGCAGAAAATGCGGGTGGACAGCTGCAATCGCAGCCCCTATACCTTCATGGTGACAACCTGTGGCGACAGCATAGGACACGCCGACAAAATCTTCGCCAGGCTGCTACTACGTTCCTTGTCGCTGACACTA
>CAMURW010000043.1 GCA_947097635.1 uncultured Bacteroidales bacterium | reverse complement strand
CTCGACAATGGTTCTAACAAGGGAGAGACAAGAAACGGTTTGTGGAAGAGTGGTTGTGATGTCATCAAACAGTTATATAAGGAACTTTTACCCTGCGACAATAAACTCCGAAGAATAGCAAACGATAAAGATATTGAGGCTTTTCTTTCCCACATCCTACTAGTCGAGAAAATAAGTGAAGAAAAGGCTTCTCGGCTTAAGCCTCTTCGAGAACAATTAGAAAAAATCATAAGAGATGCATGTCAGTTAGAATTAGATAGTTCAAATGCCCCACACAAAACATTTCTAGATAAAATCACAGCGCGTAAGGCTAGTGAACCGAGAGTACAACTCTTCACTACTAATTATGATACTCTATTTGAACAAGCAGCCCAAGAAGGTGGCTATGCTGTGATTGATGGTTTTTCATTCACTTTTCCTAGGACTTTCTCTGGACGCTATTTCGACTACGATATTGTACAAAGAGAGCGAACTAGACTCAAGGATGAAGAAAGTTTCGTGTCTAAGGTTTTTCATTTATACAAAATGCATGGTTCCTTGACTTGGGAAAAAACGGAACAAGGAATAGTCCAGCAAGTGAATTCTACCGAATCTCCATTAATCGTTTATCCAGCTTCTGATAAATATGAAAGTTCGTATGAACAACCATATTTTGAGATGATGTCGCGTTTTCAGCAAGCCTTGCGAAAAGAGAATACTCTGTTGATAGTCCTCGGATTTGGTTTCAGAGATAAGCATATTCAGAACGTAATCCTTGAAGCGGTAAATCAGAATCCAAGTTTTCAGCTCGTCATAGTAAACTATAATGCAGGAGGATCCATCAATCGAGAAGAGCTTAAAGAGTACTTTGATGGTAATGTGGTCAAGCGTAATGTGTCTATAGTATTTGATACGTTCAAGGGGTTCACTGAAAGTCTTCCTGAGAATAAAACATATTCCACAAATGAAGAACCCATTCAGTCATAATTATTTCCTAGGCTACGTAAATGAGGTTACCCCTCAGTATATTCGTATTCACTTTCCTTCATCTCATTTACTCCAATCTTTTTATCATGAAGGCTATTCATTGGGAGGTGGACATGTAGGTTGCTTTGTGGTGATAGAAGGCGAACAATATGGCTTTTTAGCTAGAATTACAGAGCTTGCTCTCCCTGATAGTGAGCGAAAGAGTCTTACCGAGAAATCTATCTTAGAGGATGAGTCTACATTCCATCCTTCAGGGAAGGCGGAGCTTCTTTTGTCCTTTGATGTTTATGATCCAGATAAAACAGAGAAAACCGTAGGTCGGTATCCTCATATCGGATCTAAAGTGTATGCCTGCTCAAATGAACAAATAGGGAATTACGTTAGACAATTTGGTGGGAGGTATGAAGAGGAGATATTTGCTTCTTTAGGTAAACTTGCATCAAACAATGTAGCTTGTGAAGTCTCATTAGGTTCTTTGTTTGGTCGGCATTGTGCAGTCCTTGGAACTACAGGTGGAGGTAAGAGCTGGACAATGGCTAAATTGATGGAGCAAATTCAAGATAAGACATCAAACAAGATAATTCTAATAGATGCGACAGGTGAATACGCAAGTCTTTCTAATGCCAATCATTGTATCGTAGGAGAAGATACTTATTTCTCTTACTCCGAACTGTCAAATAGTGATTTTTGTTCTTTGTTTCGTGAACATTCACCAAACACGTCTACAATACTCTGTGAAGCAATTAATACTTTGAGACTTGTACATGGAGGAAAATTAACATCAGGAGTAAAAGTCGGTCAGAGTGTTGCCAGCGTGTCATCAACCATATCTCAAAATCTACCATACTGTATAAATGGAGATTTTGACTTATTGAGTTTAGGTCAGCAAGTGAGAAATGAGTGCGTAAAAGAGCAGAGTCAAAGATACGTTGAAGACGCGTTTAAGTTAGGATACAGTGCTCATCTACTGGCTCGTATTAATCTGTTTTTGAATAATCCAACTGTGAAGTCTGCTCTTGGCATTGATGAGAAAAATACCCAAAAGTCTATAATGGATACAATTGAATCTTTTAGTGATGGGAAAGGCTCCATATTACGTATAGGTTTTGAAAAACTATCTTATGACTTTGCTATTAGAGAAGTTATTGTGGACTTTATTGCTACTCAACTTTTAAGAAAGGCGAGGACCTGCTCTTTTAGGCAAAAGCCTATTCTTCTATTCATAGACGAAGCACACCAGTTTTTGAACAAAAGAATAAGTGCGGACGATGACACATCCTTTTACCTTCAGGGTATTGAGCTTATTGCTAAAGAAGCCCGTAAATATGGTTTATTCTTATGTCTTTCAACTCAGATGCCGAGAGATATTCCGCTAGGTGTACTTAGTCAAATGGGAACTTTTATTGTTCATCGACTAATTAACGAACAAGACAAAAAGGCCGTAGAAAGTGCAGCTTCGTCACTTAATAAGAGTCTGCTATCTTTCTTGCCTACAATGGGAGCAGGAGAAGCTCTGCTGATGGGAGTAGACTTTTCAATGCCCCTACTATTGAAAATTACGCCACCTGTCAAAACACCTTGTTCGAAAACACCGATGTTAAACAAGAAGTGTATTTTTGGGTGTAATAAAGGGTGTAAATCACGTAACTAGTCGATTTACACCCTTGTTTGCGGAGAGAGAGGGATTCGAACCCCCGGACCCCGAAAGGTCAACGGTTTTCGAGACCGCCCCGATCGACCGCTCTGGCATCTCTCCGATAATGATTATCAATTTTTTGTAGCGTTGTTTGCCGAAAGAATGCGGTAGATTAACGAGATGCAAAATTACACTTTTTTTCCGATATGGGAGAAAAAAAGTGACAACATGTGCTTTTTCCTCGTGGCAACCTCACATCGCACAGACCTTAATGATGCGCGTCTGTTTGTCGGGTATCTCCTCTATGCTCATGCCTGAGGAGGTTACCTGGTCCACCATCTTTTGCCGCACTTCTTTGGCTTTCTGCTGGTATCTCGGTATAGGAACCTTGCTGTATAAAAAATATTCGTGCTGCAAGTTCTTCAGGTCGTTGCGTGAGAGTGATGCCCTCAGCGAATCTGTGCCGGGAGCCGTTTTGGGCATAGAACCCCACGCTTTGCAGAAACCAACAGACATCGTCCATCACAATTGCGTCGTCTTCAGGCTGTGCGGAAGAGATCATGGATGCCTTGCTGGGCAGCAGGCGGTAGGTAGGAGCCAGCACGGTGTCCAGTCTCACGAAGTCGTTGTCCTGAAGCATCTGTGCCACATCCTGCCAATGGGGCCAGCTGTCGTGGTAGCGTAGTGTTAATGTGTAGGTATAGGTAGAGGGGCTGTCCACTTCGGGCACCTGCAGCATCATAGTGGCGTTGGGGTCGTTGTTCCGGCTCCATCAGTCGCTGTGTATCATGTCCTTCGCCAGTTCGGTGGCAGGCCCGGTAAAAGTCAGGATATTTGCGTCTTCCTGCGAGACTGCGGCCTCTGCGAAACCTGGTGTCACAGTGGGGTCGTAGGCTTCCGTGGTTATGGCAATGGTGTCATGGGGCTGGTGGAGGGCATTAATTTCATCCCGCATGCCGAAGCAGGCAATCCCGTTGTTCAGCATGTGCAGCAGCACGGCGAAGCCCCAGCTGTGGTGGATGGTGAGGTAGTCCAGCACCAGTGCCATCCCGAAGATGGAGACAAGTCCCAGTACCATGCTGAGGGAAAGACCCTCGTAGCCGCTGGTGTGGCATAGTGCAAAGGTGGCACTGGTAAGCCAGATCATTATCGATGTGCGGCGGCTGATGTCCTTCACCAGGCAGGTGCACAGCATGATGCCTGCTGCGGCGACAGCTCCCAGCACAAAACCCAGCTCGCTGCCGGCGAAAAGCAGCACCAGTACGGCGCTGAGGAAGTAGGTCCACAGCCGTCCTATGCCCCACAGGCGAAAGGCCAGTTCCTCGGTAAAGGGGCCGAAGAGGGCAATCATGAAGAAGATGCCGCCGAAGCCTATGTGCGTGGCCAACATCTTGATCATATCGTTGAGGAAGTTCTGCTCGTCCACGGTGCCGCCCAGCAGCTCTATCAGCCACAGGATGGCACTGCAGCTCAGCCATAACCCCAGCCCCAGCCACAACGTCCAGCGATAGCGACGGGGACGCTCCTTGCGGAAAGTGCGTCGCTGGCCCTTGTCGTGCCACTGCGATGTTCTTGGCGAGGTGGTAGGAGGAGAGGGGATGTGGCCCTCCGTCATGGTGCCGTCGGACAGATTCATATCAGCGTTATTGCCTTTTATATTATCTATACTATAAGTTTATGTAGTTTTCCGCCTTCTACTGTTCTTCGTTGGCTGCTGGTCCTGCTGCTATGCGTGCGCGTTTGCGCTCTATCTCGTCCAGTATGATCTTGCGGATGCGCAGGCTCTTGGGCGTGATTTCCAGATACTCGTCGTCGCGTATGTATTCCATCGCCTCTTCCAGGCTGAACTTCATGGGCGGCGTAGTGGTGCTCTTGTCATCGGCACTCTTGCTGCGCATATTGGTGAGGTTCTTGGCTGTCACGACGTTGATGACGATGTCGTTGCCGGGACGCAGGCTTTCTCCTATTACCTCGCCAGCATACACCTCTTCGCCAGGTTCTATGAAGAAAGGTCCGCGGTCCTGCAGCTTACTGATGCTGTAAGCGGTGGCAGTGCCAGTTTCCTTGGCAATCAATGCCCCCATCTTGTGCAGGTCGATGTCGCCTTTCCAGGGTTCGTGGCCTTTGAAACGGTGTGCTATCACGGCCTCGCCATTGGTGGCGGTGAGCATCTGGTTGCGCAGTCCTATGGTGCCGCGGCTGGGGATGTTGAAGTTCAGTTCCACGCGATCGCCTTTAGTCTGCACGTCCAGCATCTCGCCTTTGCGGCGTGTCACCAGGTCGATGACCTTGCTGCTGTATTCCTCGGGAACCAGTACGGTGAGCTGCTCTATGGGTTCGCATTTCTGTCCGTCAATCTCCTTGACGATAACCTTGGGCTGCCCCACCTGCAGCTCGTAGCCCTCGCGGCGCATGGTCTCTATTAGCACGGAAAGGTGCAGGATGCCACGTCCGTATACCAGCAGGCTGTCTGGCGAGCTGGTCTCTTCCACATGCAGCGCCAAGTTCTTTTCCAACTCCGCAAAGAGACGTTCGCGGATGTGGCGGCTGGTGACGTATTTGCCTTCGCGACCGAAGAACGGCGAATTGTTGATGGTGAACAGCATGCTCATTGTGGGTTCGTCCACCTTGATGGGGGGCAGTGCCTCGGGGTGCTCTATATCGCAGATGGTGTCGCCGATTTCGAATGCCACGTCCTTCTCCAAGTCCAGCAGGACGGCGCAGATCTCACCGGCTTCTATCACGTTCTTAGTGCGTTCCTTGCCAAGACCTTCGAAGGTGTACAGCTCTTTGATGCGGGTGTTGACGTGTCTACCGTCGCGTTTTGCCAGGCACACGGACATACCGGCCTGCAGGGTGCCGCGGTGCAGGCGTCCTACGGCAATACGTCCCAGGTAACTGCTGTAGTCCAGGCTGGAAATCATCAGCTGCGTGGTGCCTTGCTCCACTTTGGGAGCGGGGATGTGCTTCACGATGAGATCCATCAGGTACGCGATGTCGTTGGTGGGTGTCTTCCAGTCTTCGCCCATCCAGCCTTGTTTGGCGCTGCCGTAGGCGGTGGGGAAGTCCAGCTGGTCGTTACTGGCGCCTAAGTTGAACATCAGGTCAAAGACGGCCTCCTGTGTTGTCTCTGGGTCGCAGTTGGGCTTGTCCACTTTATTGATTACCACGATTGGCTTCAAGCCTAGCTCCACGGCTTTCTGCAGCACGAAGCGGGTCTGTGGCATGGGACCTTCGAAGGCATCCACCACCAGCAGCACGCCGTCGGCCATGTTCAGCACGCGCTCTACCTCGCCGCCAAAGTCGCTGTGGCCGGGGGTATCGATAATGTTGATTTTATAGCCGTTGTAGCGCACCGAGACATTTTTGGACAAGATGGTGATGCCTCGCTCTCGCTCCAAGTCGTTGTTGTCAAGGATTAGCTCCCCCTTGTCTTGATTGTCACGAAACAGCTTGGATTGATAGAGCATACGGTCCACCAACGTCGTTTTGCCGTGGTCCACATGGGCTATAATAGCCACATTACGAATTTCTTGCATTGACTTATTATCTATAATAGATTAAAAAAAACGGCTGCAAAATTAAACAAAAAATATGTATTGCGACAAGAAATCATACTCCCGCCACAAAAAAACTAAGGGAAATCGAAAGCTACCGTTGCAGCAAGACGCGATAATTCACACACCGCTGTTGAAAACTTTCTTGGCTACGCGAGTAGGGAGTGTAGATAAATGTTAATTTTGCAACAGGTAAATAGCGTCATTATGAATTTGCGAAAATGCACATTATGTCCACGTAAGTGCTTGGCAGACAGGGAGAGTAACTACGGCTTCTGCCATGCTGGCTGGCAACCCGAAGTGTCGTCGATTTGTGCACATAAAGGCGAAGAACCTCCTATTTCTGGTGTAAAAGGCATCTGCAACGTCTTCTTTTCGCACTGCAACCTGCAATGTATCTTCTGCCAGAACTATGAAATATCACGTGCTACTGTGGATGCCGACAAAATCTTTTTTCGTACCCTGGACGAGGTAGTGGGATTCATTGCGGAGATGCTGCCGGCCACGGAGAACATGCTGGGGCTGGTCAATGCCAGCCACTATGTCCATCTTGTAGCCCCCCTCGTGGAATCCCTCCACGCTCGAGGCCTCACCCCCACGGTGGTGTGGAACAGCAACGGCTACGAGAACGTGACAACGCTGCGCACGATAGCGCCTTATATCGACATCTATCTGCCCGATTTCAAATACATGGATGCCGACTTGGCGCGTCGCTACTCCAACGCTGCGGACTATCCTGCGGTGGCGCAGCAGGCACTCAGGGAGATGCTCTGCCAAATGGGTGCAGCCTTGCACTGCGACGAAGCGGGACTGGCGTTTCGCGGCATCATCGTTCGCCACCTCGTGCTGCCAGGGCAGGTGGACAACTCGCTGCGCTGCTTGGACTGGCTGGCGGAAGCAATGGGTACCAACGTCACCATATCGCTGATGGCACAATACTATCCGCCCGAGATTCCCGCTAGTGGAACAGGCCATTCCGATGTCGCCTCCCACGGACAAGTGCCAGAAGCCGTGTCGCAGGAGGTAAGGCTATCTTTCCAGTGGCCCGACCAACTCTGGCGTCCTGTCACGCAGCAGGAATACGATACCGTCACGCAGCATTTCTTCCAACTGGGCTTCCGCAACGGCTTCTTCCAGGAACTCACAGCCAAGGATGCCTTCCGTCCCGATTTCTCGAAAATACAGGCATTCTCGCTGTAAGACTATATGTAGTTCAATAAATTAGGATATTCGCATTGTCGCCAGGCTAGCTGCTTATGATTGATTTATGGAGATAAGGTTGCACAACAAAGCCGAGCGCACCATGAGGTGCCTGCACGACTCCGTGGCCGAACTGTCGTTCACTCTGGACGAGAGCGCCTTTATCGTACTCAACACTTCAGCCTCCTTTCCTGTACTGGTCTCCATGCTCAACCGGCTGTATCGTTGGCATCTCACCATGTTGCGCACCGTCCATTTTCAGTATCGCGACTTCGGCGGCAACCGCGACAGTTACTGTCCCGTGTTTATGCACAGCAATACATTGTCGCACTGTGCCTATATCCTTATCTGCGACCCCGCTATGGGCTACGACATGGGGCAGGCGTTGGACGGATACAACGCCATGCTCATCATCGCCGGAGTTGATGCCTTCCGTCAACAGATGGGGATATTCGATGACTTCACCGACTCTTCGGAACGTCGCTGCGACGACGGCGACCTACGCAGCCGCAACCGCGAAGAGCTGCGCAGGCTGATAAAAAATGAACTCATCGTGTCGTGCGACTATATGTCTTTCCAGCATTGCGAAGGTTCCAGCAAGAGCGTGGAACAGCAGATTACCAACTTTAGCGTCACCAGCGTATCCCCCAAGAGTAAGGTGCTATACACCAAGGCCGGCAACGTGGAGGTGTACAACAAAGAGAAAAAAAACAATGCGTATCGCCACTCCTTAAATCTCTTCGACCCCGTGCCGGATTACGCCCTTCAGCCAGTACACCGCCATTTCTCACAGCCCAAGACCTCCATCCTATCACTGGAGGAACTCGAAGGCAAACGGCATCAGGCTGGACTGCGGCGTCTGCGGGAACTGCAGGAGGCCAGCAGCCACATTCTCAATGTGCTCTATGGCAAATTCCTCATATAGGTAAATGCACGTTCCCCATCAATGCTTATTACTATAGATTAAGTCGATACTAATTCACATTTAATATCGTGGTCAGTGTCTTTTCGTTGATAATGGTAGGTATGCTGCTGGCTAGCGGCATGCTGTTCAGTTACGATAAGTATGCCGCCCGCATAGGACGGTGGCGCATACCCGAGATTCTGCTCCATATCTTGGAACTCCTGGGAGGAGTGTTCATCGTGTTGCCATTGATGTACATATTGCGTCATAAAAACAAGAAATTTTCTTATTTTATCTTTACTTATATCATACTATTAGTATGGTTTGCGGGATTATGGCTGATTTTTTCTTGCCACTAACGTTACTGATAATGAGAAAGAAAGAAAAAAATGTTTGTTTTTTTGCGGGAAAAAGCCTCCATGTCAAAAAAAAATAGTACTTTTGCAACCGATTTCGAAAGAGAAACACACCATTTTCTCCCCGAAAACTGTACAGTTGCCGCTGTCGTCTAGTGGTCCAGGACATCACACTCTCACTGTGGGGATCAGGGGTTCGACTCCCCTCAGCGGTACAAGGCTTATAATAATTAAGGTTTTAATTTTAAGATTTTAATGGTGAATGTGGCGCGGTGAGTTTATCTCGCCGTGCTTTTTTGTTTTGAAGGTGTCGCAAATTTTCCGTAACCTTAGTCTTTTTCCGCTACCTTTTCTCACGCATGCCCCCTGGTGCCGCCATACAGGGAATGCATACAGGGAGTGCATACAGGGAGTGCATACAGGGAGTGCATACAGGGAGTGCATACAGGGAGTGC
>CAMURW010000042.1 GCA_947097635.1 uncultured Bacteroidales bacterium | reverse complement strand
CGCATCGGCAACCTCGTGGTAAGCCGCCAATACATGTCTTTCAAGGAATATCAGGAATGGCAGATGCAGCAGACCATGAACGACTACTGGAGCCGCCGCACCAAGGAGAACTCCACCTTCGGTGCCGGCAGCGGCACCCTGGGGCTGCTGGAGAAAATACCAGGCTTCAGCGAGATAAGCCGCAAGCTGGATGCCCTGAACGGCAAGCCCCTCATCGACATCAAACCCTCTGGTAGCGCCGACCTCACCTTCCAGGGCGTGCACAACTACCGCGACAACCCGCAATACAGCAAAAAAAACACCTTCACCTTCGACTTCGACGAGAACATACAGCTAAACATGGGAGTGAAAGTGGGAGACCTCATAGGATTCGACCTCAACTGGAACACCAAAGCCACCTTCGACTTCGAGAACAAAATAAAACTGAAATACGAGGGCAAGGAGGACGACATCCTGCAGCTCTTCGAGGCTGCGGACATCAGCTTCCCCCTCACCACCACGCTCATCAAAGGCAGCCAACAACTGCTCGGTTTCCACGCCAAGATGAAATTCGGCAAACTCACCGTGGACCTCGTCGCAAGCCAGAAAGAGACCAGCACGGAACAGATGCAGATGCAGGGCGGTGCCAGCCAAACCGACTTCGAAATCCGCGCCGACGAATACGAAGAAAACCGTCACTACTTCCTGGCGCAATACTTCCGCGACAACTACAACAAAGCCCTCAGCACGCTGCCGCTGGTAAACTCCAATGTCAAAATCATTCGCATAGAGGTGTGGCGCACCAACATAGGCACCAACGCCAACGTGAACAACAACCGCGACCTGCTGGCCATCACCGACCTGGGCGAAAACAGCCCCAGCAATGCCGTATTCCATAGCGGCATCAGCGTGAAACCCGACAGCCGCACCAGCAACGATCTGCTACAAGTGGTCAATGCAGGCTCCGTGCGCAACGTGGGAAGCATCACCAGCTATATGCAGGGACTGGGACTCAAAAGCGGACAAGACTACGAGAAAATAGAGAGCGCACGGCTACTGAACAGCAACGAATACACATTCAACCCGCAACTGGGCTTCATCAGCCTCAGCCAGCCTCTGAGCAGCGACCAGATGCTGGCAGTGGCCTTTCAATACCAAGTCATCGGCGACACAACAGTGTATCAGGTCGGCGAGCTGACCACAGACGGCATCAACGACCCCAACGTACTGATAGTGAAACTGCTGAAAAGCACACAAATCAACACACACGGCCCACTGTGGAAACTGATGATGAAAAACGTCTATTTCCTCAAGAGCACACAGATCAGCAACGAGAACTTCCGCCTGAACATCCTCTACGAAGACCCCGACGGAGGTATGGGAATAGGATATTTCACCGAAGGCCCCAAAAAGGGACTGCCGCTAATAGAGGTGTTCGGACTGGACCGCATGGATGCCAGTCTCAACTACAAATATGCCGACGGCGTGTTTGACTGGCTGGACAGCGCCGCCTTCAAGGGCGGCATCATACAGCCCTCCACAGGACGCATCTATTTCCCCTACATAGAACCCTTCGGCAAAGACCTGCGCGCCATACTGGCCAACGACGAATTCGCCGACCGTTACTGCTTCGACAGCCTTTACACCATGACGCAGACACTGGCACGGCAATATGCCGACAAGAACAAGTTCTATCTGGAAGGCTACTTCTCCAGCAGCGTGAGCGGCGACATCCCTCTGGGATTTTCCGTGTCGCCAGGCTCCGTGACAGTGAGCGCAGGCGGCGTGCCTCTGATAGAAAACGTAGACTACACCGTGGACTACACCATGGGCACGGTGCATATCATCAACGAAAACATCCTCTCCAGCGGCACACCCATCAGCGTGAGCAGCGAAAACAACTCCTTCAGCATGACCACCAAGACCATGCTGGGCACACACATCAACTACGAAGTGGCATCAGACTTCAACATCGGCGGCACCTTCATGAATCTGCGCGAACGTCCCCTCACGCAAAAGAACAACTTCGGCGAAGAGCCTACCAACAACAGCATCTACGGCTTCGATATCAACTACAAGCATGACGCACCCTTCATCACACGCCTCGTGGACCTGCTGCCGGGCATCCAGACCAAGGCTCCCAGCAACATCAGCCTGCAGGCCGAGTTTGCACAGTTTATCCCCGGAATGGCAAACACAGGCACGGAAGAAGACAACGTAAGCTACGTGGACGACTTCGAGGGCGCAGAGAGCAGCATAGACCTCAAAACGCCGCTATACTGGCGCCTGGCCAGCACGCCACAGGACTACGGCCGGCCCTCGTCCCTGTTTCCGGAGACAGCCATAGGCTCCGGGCTGGCATACGGCTACAACCGTGCCATCATCAACTGGCACAACATAGACGTAAACGCCTTCTTCAGAGACTCGCCCCCCAACATCACCAACGAAGACCGCAGCAAGCCCTACGCACGTCTCATCAACGAAAGCGAAGTGTTTCCAAACAAAAGCCTCGCCGCCTCGCAGGCCAACTACGTATACGACCTCAGCCTGGCATTCTGGCCCAGCGAACGCGGACCTTACAACTACGACGTGGAGCCCAGCCAATACAGCGCCGGCATCAACGAGGACGGCACACTTGCCGACCCCGCCAGTCGCTGGGGCGGCATCATGAGAGGTCTGGACTACACCGACTTTGAGACGCAGAACATCGAAACCCTGGAGTTCTGGCTCATGGACCCCTTCATGGACCCCGAAACAGGCGAACACGACAATTCGCGCACGGGTGGCAAGTTCTACATCAATCTGGGCGACATCAGCGAAGACATTTTGCGAGACGGCAAGAAATTCTTCGAAAACGGACTGCCCACCGACAACACCGCCGAAGCCTTCGCCACCAATCCCGTAGACACCACCATTTGGGGACGTGTGCCCAAGATGCAGAGCATAGTAAACGCATTCGACAATGAAGCCTCCTCACGCCAGTTCCAGGACATCGGCTACGACGGACTCAGCAGCACCAACAGCACACAGGACGAACAGAACTTTTTCGCTAACTATCTTCAGACCATAGCCGCACGGTTCGGCACCACCAGCCAAGCATATCAGAATGCACTCGCCGACCCTTCCAGCGACGACTTTCACCACTATCTGGGCAGCGACTACGACGCGCAGGATGTAAAGATAGTGGAACGCTACAAACATTACAACAACCCCGAAGGCAACAGCCGCGTCAGCGGAGACAGCCCCGAAAGCTATTCCACCAGCGGCACTATCTACCCCGACGCAGAAGACGTGAACCGCGACAACACCCTCAGCGAGAACGAAGCCTACTATGAGTACGAGATAGACCTGCAACCCTCCAAGATGCAGGTAGGCATGAACTACATTGTGGACATTCAGGAAGCCGAGAACATGCAACTGGCCGATGGTACCATAGCACCCGCCTGTCGCTGGTATCAGTTCAGCATACCCATCCGCAAACCGGACAAGGTAGTGGGCAACATCAACGGTTTCCAAAGCATACGCTTCATGCGTATGTTCCTGCGTGGATTCCAGAAACCCGTGGTGCTACGATTCGCCACACTGGAACTGGTGTACGGCACATGGCGCAAATACACCGAGGATCTGCTGCAACCCGGCGACTATCCCACCGGGGGCGATGCCAACACTTCCTTCACCATTAGCACGGTGAACATCGAAGAAAACAGTGGACGACAGCCAGTGCCATACGTCCTACCCCCAGGCATCAAGCGAGAACAGTGGTACAGCACCACCAGCGCCTACCAGGAACTGAACGAGCAAAGCATCTCCATGGACATCACAAACCTGGCCAGCGGCGATGCCCGAGCCATATACCGCAACATGCAGTACGACTTACGCTTCTTCGGCAAACTGAAGATGTTCGTACATGCTGAGAAAAAATTTGAATTCGACAACCTGCAGGACGACGACCTGTCGCTCTTCGTGCGCATAGGCACCGACTACACGAACAACTATTACGAGTACGAGGTGCCACTGAAACTCACCCCGTGGGGTACATCCTCTAGCAACAACTATGGCATCTGGCCTACGGAAAACAACGTGGAGATAGACCTGCAGAAACTGGTGCAGCTGAAAACCGACCGCAACAAGTTGATACGCAGCGGACACGCGGAATATGGCAACACCATCCTCTACAACGAAATCATCGACGGTCACAAATACACCGTACTAGGTACGCCGAACCTAGGTAAGGTGAAAGTGATAATGATAGGCGTACGCAATCCCAGGAAAGAATCTATGGGCGACGGCAACGACATGCTGCCAAAAAGTGCCATAGTGTGGGTGAACGAGTTGCGCCTGAACGAATATACCAGCAATGGAGGCTGGACTGCAATGACGCTGGCACGCGCCAATTTGGCCGACATAGGCAGCCTGTCGTTTTACGGCAGCTATAGCACGGCAGGGTTCGGCAATCTGGAAGACCACCTGAACCGCCTAAAACTGGAAGATGCCCTCAACTTGCAGACATCACTGAACCTAGAGCTCGGACGTTTCATGCCCGACGACTGGGGCGTGCATATTCCTTTCTATTTGGATCACACGCGCGAAGTGGGCAGCCCGCAATACAACCCGCTGGACCCCGACGTGCTGCTGCACAACGACCTGAAGACCTATCAGACCGCAAAAGAACGTGACAGCGTAAGACACATGACGCAACGGCAACGCAACACCACCAACCTCACCCTCACCAACGTCCACAAGGACCGCACAGGCACTGCACAGCTAAAACAGCACTTCTACGACATCAGCAACTTCGCGCTCAGCTATGCCTATACTGGTGAACGCAGTAGCAACGAGGATATAGACTACTACAACAAAGATCAGCATCGCGGCACGCTGAACTACAACTTCGCACCAGCGGACGTGAAGCCCTTCCTACCCTTCAACAAGGCAAAGGCATTCCAGAACAAGAACCTGCGCTTCATCAAGGACTTCAACGTATACTTCAAGCCCAAGAACTTCAACTTCAGTACCGAGGTGTATCGTGACTACGAAGAGAGCATGCTGCGCAACAAGAGTGCTGCGGCTATCATAATGAAACCCACCTACTTCAAGCAGTTCACGTGGCGCCGCGTGTGGGGGCTGCAATACGACCTAAGCCGCAGTTTCCACATCACCTACAACGCCAACGCCAATGCACGCATCGACGAGCCAATAGGTGCTTTGGACACGCGCAGCAAGGTGGATAGCGTGTGGCAAAGCATTTTTTCCGGCGGCACCATGCAGAACTACACACAGACCCTCAACGCCACATGGGATGTGCCTATCAACAAGCTGCCCAATTTGGACTTCCTGCGCCTGCCACTCAGTTACAATGGCGTATACAACTACCTAGGCGCCACACAGGCACTGGCAGAACAAGGGGCTACACTGCGCAACAACGCCACCTTCACAGCCAACCTCACCGCCACCTTCACCACGCTGTACAACAAGATACCATTGATAAAACGCGCCAATGCACGTCCCAGCAACAACAGCGACGACAAGAAAGCGAAGAAGGGTAAAGGCAAAGACGATGACAGCCGTTCTCGCAGCACTCCTCCACGCCTCACGCCCGAACAACAAGCCGAACAGGACAGCATAGAGGCCGCACAGCGAGCCGAGATGTGGCGTCAGGTAGGATATTTCGGACTGCGTCTTCTCACCAGCGTGAAGAACGCCAGCATACAGGTCAACCGCTCGAGCAGCGGACAAGTGCCAGGCTTCATGGGCAGCACGAAAATTATGGGCATGGATGTCGGCCAAGCATGGATGCCTGGACCCGCATATGTGTTCGGCCTCGAGACCGACGTGCAGGATGTCCTGCTTAGCCGCGACCTCATCAGCCACGACACCTTAATGAATACGCCTTGGATCATCTCCAGTAACAAGGTGGTGAACCTCAGGGCCAGCGTGGAACCCATCCGTGACCTCAAGATAGACCTCAACGCCAACGGCACAAGCAACGAGCAAGAGGAATTCTACTATAAATACAGCACCAGCCGCGAATTTGTGGACGGCCCTCTCTCCTATCGCAAAACAGGCAACTACCAAACCACCACTTGGAGTTTCGGCACGCTATTTCGCAGCAGCGACGACCTATTCCAGAAATTTCTGGACAACCGCAGTATCGTGGCCGAGCGGTTGGCAAACATGAACCCGGACCCATACACAGACCAGATGGTGCAGGACACCCTCAGCGGCGTGTGGTACCCTGCCGGCTACAGCGGTGCCAGCCAAACAGTGCTGTTCACCAGCTTCCTGGCAACATATTTGGGTCGCGATGCTAAGACCCAGGGCTTCTCGCCATTCATGAAACTGCCGCTACCCAACTGGAGCATCAGCTACAACGGCCTTAACAAAATAGACTGGCTAAAGCAGTGGTTCAACAACATCTCGCTTACCCACCGCTACGCCAGCACCTACTCCATCGGCAACTACTATTCCGATGCCGCACTGGGTGCCGTGGACGACAGCTACAACTACGGCACGGAGGATATACTGAACACCAACGGTGACTACATACCCCCCGTAAGCATGGATGCCGTGATAATAAGCGAACAGCTGAACCCCCTCATCAACATCACCGTGAACATGGTGAACAGCTTCCAGTTCAACCTCGGCATACAGAAGTACCGCACCCTGCAGCTCGCATTCAACAACAACCAACTCACAGAAACGGCACGCGATGGCATCACATTCGGCGCTGGTTACAACTTCCGCGACATCAAGGTAGACATCAAGACCGGTGGCAAATCCATCCACATGAAGAGCGATCTGCTACTGAAGGTGAACATCACCTACAACAACAACAAGACCGAGATACGTCGTATCAGCAGCCAGATAAGCCAGATTTCCAGCGGCAGCCGCAGTTGGATGGCCGAACTAAGCGGCGAATACAAAGCCACGGAGCAGCTCACCCTCAGGCTCTTCATCATGACCAACATCAACAAGCCATGGATCAGCAACACCTACCCCACTGCCACCACCAAAGGCGGCCTCACCCTCCGACTCAACTTCTAACATACGGGAAAATTACATAACAAACGTCACCATTGGTAGCGTACCAATGGTGACGTTTGTTATGCGTTAGAATGCAGTACTGCGTATTCAAAGAGCATGAACATCTTCTCATTGCCGCCTGATGTTTATTTTCTCCACGTTCAAGGCGAAGAACTTAACATTGTGCAATAGTTAACGATAATACAAGTTCATGGTGTGTGCTACGTTTATGCCTCGCTGAGGCGCTGTGCATTCTCGGCCAGCTGGAGGGCCTCCAAACAGCCGTCGATGTCGCCGTCCATAAAGGCGGGGAGGTTGTACATAGTGTAGCCCACGCGATGGTCGGTGACGCGGCTTTGAGGATAGTTGTAGGTACGTATCTTCTCGCTGCGGTCACCAGTTGCAACGAGGGTCTTACGCGTCTTACTCATTTCCTCCATCTTTTTCTGGTACTCGCGTTCGTAGAGGCGTGTGCGCAGCACCATCAGTGCTTTCTCCATGTTCTTAATCTGGCTTTTCTGGTCCTGCATACTCACCACGATGCCGGTGGGTATGTGGGTGAGGCGCACGGCACTATAGGTGGTGTTCACGCATTGTCCCCCCGGACCGCTGGCACAGAATGTCTCTTTCCTCACGTCACTCATGTTCAGTTCCACGTCCAGTTCCTCTGCCTCGGGCAGTACCACCACTGCCGCTGCGCTGGTATGAATGCGTCCCTGTGTCTCCGTGGCAGGTACACGCTGCACGCGATGCACGCCGCTCTCATATTTCAGGATACCATACACGCTCTCGCCCGTAACGTTGAAAGTGATGTCCTTGTAACCGCCAGCCGTGCCTTCGTTGAAGGAGACAATCTCCACCTTGAAATGGCGCTTTTCACAGAAGCGTGAATACATACGAAACAGATCGCCAGCGAAGAGGTTGGCCTCGTCACCGCCGGTGCCGCCGCGTATCTCCACTACGGCGTTCTTGGCATCCTGAGGGTCTTTAGGAATAAGCAGCACACGGATCTCTTCTTCCATCTTTTCCTTCTTAGCGCTGCTCTCTGCCAGCTCTTCTTTGGCCAACTCGCGCATCGCTTCGTCCTTTTCGGTGGCCAGCATCTCCTTGATTCCGGCAATATCGTCCAGCAGGCGTTTGTAGGCATGGTATGCGTCCACAACGGGCTGCAAATCTTTATAATCCTTGCTCAATTTTACAAAACGCTTTATGTCTGCAGTAACCTGCTGGTCATTCATCTGCCGCTCAATCTCCTGATAACGTGCATATATAGACTCTAACTTTTCTAACATTATGTCCTAAATTTAAGGGTGCAAAAATACATATTTTTTCGCACATACAAGGAAAAAACATAAAGAAAGGGAAAGCTACTAAGGCAAAAGAGGCAAGGGAAAGGGCTATCGCTTCTTGAAGCAACAGCCTAGGTATTTTTTCAGCAGTTCGTTGATGGCTGAGGAAATATTAAGACGATATACCGCCACGACTGCAATGACGACGAAAGTAACGGTGCGCAACGCTGCATCCAGCAGCAGGTACTGAATGGAGGACTGCGTGGCATCTCCAGCAGCGTGACTTGTGAGCAACGGTGTGAGGGTGACATCCCACAGCAGGCTCAGGGCGAACAGCGCCGCCACGAGCGTCAGCACCGCAAGATGCTGGCGGGTGAATATGCCCACGCGTAGCCTGCGCCACAAGAACGTGAGCAGCACCGTGAAATATAGCACATAGGACAGCAGCGTAGCTGCTGCGCTGCCATTGATGCCCCACAGTGGGATGAGCCAATGGTTCAGCAAGATGGCACTGACGGTGAGCACGGCAATACAGGGCAACGCCACTGCATAATAGCGACTGAAGTTGAGTACATTGGTGCCTATCGATAAGCTGGAATTCATTATCTTGGCCATACCCATGATGAGCACCACTCCCATGCCACCGGCATATTCCGCACCGTGCGGTATCACCCCAAAGAGGACACGCAGGTTAGTCCAGATGAAGAAAAAGATAAGGCACGCCACCAACAGTTGGTGCAGGCTCACCTGACGCGAGAGGCGATTCACCTCACGCCAGTGGCCCTCTTTGACACTCTGCGCCACCATGGGTGCACTGATGGCCCCTAAGCTCCGATATGGCACTTCCACAATGTTGGCAATATAACTGGCGATAGTGTAGACACCTGTCACCGCCAAGCCGCTTTTGGCACTAAGGAACAGAGAATT
>CAMURW010000041.1 GCA_947097635.1 uncultured Bacteroidales bacterium | reverse complement strand
ACTGAATTCGTCGGTTGAGGTTTGCGAGTAATTAAGGTAATAAGTTCCCACCTCGCGAACCTATCTTATTCTTTCGGGCACGCCTTTGCGATGCATGGTGTCCTCGTAGAGGTTGTCGATACTTTCGTAGTTGATTACTCGACGTATGGCTTCCGCAAACAGCCAGGCGGTACTCAGCACATGTATCTTCTTGCTCGCGCGCTTCAGGGGAATGGTGTCGCTTACCACCAGCTCTTCCAACGCGCTGTTTTCTACCTTCTCGATAGCGTTGCCGCTGAGCACCGGATGGGTAATCATGGCACGCACCGACTTGGCACCGCTGTCCCTTATCAGGTTGGCGGCTTTACAAATGGTGCCGCCCGTGTCTATGATGTCATCGAGCAGGATTACATGCTTGTCCTTCACATCGCCTATGAGCCTCATCTCGCCCACTTCATTGGGTTTGTTGCGGTGTTTGTAGCAGATTACGAAACTGTTGTTCATCGTCTTTGCGTACATGCCGGCACGTTTGCTGCCGCCCATGTCGGGGCTGGCAAACATCAAATCGTCGCCAGGGATTTCCAGGCTGCGGATATAGGGCATGAACAGCGACGAGCCAAACAGATGGTCCACAGGGATATTGAAGAAGCCCTGTATCTGGTCGGCATGCAAATCCATCGTGATAATACGATCCACTCCTGCTACAGTAAGCATATCGGCAATCAGCTTGCTGGCTATGGGCACATGGGGTTTGTCCTTGCGATCCTGACGAGCAAAGCCATAATAAGGAATTACGGCAATGATTTTCGAGGCGCTGGCGCGCTTGGCAGCATCCACCATCATCAACAGCTCGAAGAGGTTGTCGGTGGGAGGCGTGGTGCTTTGCACTATGCAAGCAATACCTCCACGGACTGTTTGTTCGTATGACGGCTGGAACTCACCGTCCGCGTATTGAAAAACCGTGGATTTGCCGAGGGCGGTTCCATAGTTTTCGGCTACTTTTCGAGCAAGCGCCTCTGTGGCTCTGCCCGCGAAAATGAATACTTTATCAGTGTTTTGCATGTTTTAGAAAGACTAAATAACGGTTGCAAAATTACTACTTTATTACGATATGGAAGAAAAAAAATTAAAAAAAAATTGCAGAATGAAAAAAGTGTGTATCTTTGCAACTGCGAAAGAGGAAAGACAATCCTCATCAAATTTCTCATTCTGAGGGTGATAAACGCTTTCTTCCAAAGAAGGAAGCAGGAGCAATTGCAGGAAATCACTTGCCCGGGTGGCGGAATTGGTAGACGCGTCGGTCTCAAAAACCGATGAGGTTACACTCGTGTCGGTTCAAGCCCGACCTCGGGTACAGGCAAAAACGAGTAGAAAGGAAGCGATAACAACGCTTGTTTCCTGCTCGTTTTATTATATGGCTATCCGTACAGCCCCCCCCCCAAAAAAAAACACAAGCTGGACTTCGGATCGCTCCGAGTTTTACCTACGCGCTTACGAAGCATGCTGAATGCTGCACGTGGGAAGAAGCGACTCGAACGTCGAGTAATGGAATGAGTCAAGAATGAGTCAAGAATGAGTCAAGAATGAGTCGAGAATGAGTCGAGAATGAGTCGAGAATGAGTCGAGAATGGGTCGAGAATAAGTCGAGAATGGGTCGAGAATGGGTCGAGAATGGGTCGAGAGTTCCCGATGCAAGCAAGGCACGGCGGCGACTTCTTCCTGGGGGACTCGAAAAGCAACCCCAACGGGGAATCCCATTCGGCCTTCTTTCACCTATCTATCGTCACCGTGCGGTTCAGGGAGATTTCAAATCTGCCCATACGATATTTCTTACAATACCCGTCTGGCACACCCCCCAGGCGCACTGCTCCAAAATACATCAGCTTGCCTTTGTTGTCCTCCCTGCGCCGTGTTGTCTCGTAAAGATACCACTAGCGGCCATCCTCGTCGACATACCAGCGCAACCAGGTTCCCAATCGAGTGTCGGAAGTGCCATAGTTGTGCGTCACCGTGGCACATCGGTCATCGTAGGCTGTCATCACGCTATCTATGCGCGAGGTATAATAATATAGATAGGTGGCATTCCAGCGAGGATTGCGCATGCCGCAGTACATCCACCGACGGGCAAACATGGAGTGCCTCTCCTTATAGTCATCTGGCACGCCACCTGTCACCAATGGGTCTTTTGTGTCGCCATAAAGCCACAGGGTGAAATCCCAATTACCCATATAGTGCTTCAAGTCCGCAGGATCCACGATGCCATACACAATGTCTTCGCCCACATCTTGTATGTTGCCCAGACCATGCTGTCCGTAATAATTCCGCAGTTTGCCCGCAATACGTTCTCGCGACAAATAATAACCCACATAAACCACAGGGGCAGAGAGTGTTGAAAAAAACGCCTGAACCGAGAACACGGCGTAGCGAGCGAAGCATTGGCGTTTTTCCTTTCTGCGGTATGGGCTATGAAAATAATCCCACCACAACACGTCGAACATAGACACTTCTTTGTGCACAGGTACAATAGTATCCTGAGCCACACAAGGCAAAGCGGCAATGCCCACAAAGGGAAAAAGGGCTATGGTGAGGAACAATCGCTTCATGGCAACAACAACGTCGAGTACAAGAATATTATTGCCCGAATGCCACAAATGTTACAAAGAAGAACTTTTTTTCTTGCAGTCGGAGAAAAGTGTGTATCTTTGCATTTCTTTGTGAAGAAAACCGAAGTACACCGATGCCAACTATAGCTACTCACACCCTAGGCTGCAAGCTGAACTTCGCAGAGACCAGCGCCATAGTGCACCAGTTTCTGGAAGCAGGATACCAAGTTGTAGACTTTCATCAGCATGCCGACCTTTACGTAATAAACACTTGCACTGTTACCGCTGTTGCCGAAAAGAAATGCCGCAACGCCATTCGTCAGGCCATTACACAGAATCCACACGCCGAAGTAGCCGTGGTGGGTTGCTTCGCGCAAAACAGCGCCGAGCAGATTGCCAATATCCCGGGCGTCACATACATTGTAGGCAACAACGACAAGCACCGCCTTTTGCAAATTGTGGCAAGACCATCCTCACAGAAATCGCAAAAACACCTCGCCCCCCTCACTTCCTTCGACCTCTCCTACTCCATAGGAGACCGCACACGAACGTTCTTCAAGATACAGGACGGCTGCGACTACTTCTGCACCTACTGCGCCATACCTCGCGCACGAGGACGCAGCCGCAGCGCCAACATTCAGGACACCATGACGGTAGCACGGGAGATTGCCGACAGCGGAGCCAAGGAGGTAATATTAACGGGAGTAAATACGGGCACCTTCGGACAGCAGCACGGAGAGCATCTCATAGACCTGCTGTTGCAGTTAGACCAGTTGCCCAATATAGAACGCTTTCGCATCAGCAGCATAGAACCCAATCTACTGACAGACGAAATAATAGACTTCGTGGCACACAGCCGCCATTTCGTTCACCACTTTCATGTGCCCCTGCAAGCAGGCAGCGACAAAGTGCTGAAAATGATGCACCGACGTTATACTACACAGTTCTTTGCCGACAAACTTGCGACCATCAAGCGCCTAATGCCCGACTGCTGCATAGCGGCAGACCTTATGGTGGGATTTTATGGCGAGGGCGACGACGAGTTTCGCCAAACCTGCCAGTTCATAGAGTCGCTACCCCTCTCCTACCTTCACGTTTTCACCTATAGCGAACGCCCACACACCCTGGCTCTCACCTTCAAAGAACGCGTATCCACGGAAGTGAGGCGGCATCGCAGCGAAGTGATGCACAACATCAGCGAGTGCAAAAAACAAGCTTTCTACTAACAACAGGCCGGCACACGTCAACAAGTGCTATGGGAGAGTGACGTGAAAGAGGGCAATATGCTCGGTTTCACTGGCAACTATCTCCGCGTGGCCTGCCCTTACGATCCAAACAAAGTGAACACAATAGAAGAGGTATTTCTTTCGAAAACGGCTCCCAACGACCTTTTTTCCTGCACTTCTGCCCTCTCTCAATAACAACGACCGCACTTTTTTAAAGGAACTATCATACTGATTATCAGCACAACAACTAAAATCCAGCTGATAAGTTTATCAACTTTTTTCTCGCACTTCGCTCTTTTTTGCTATCTTTGCTTTTTATTTGATGCTGACTCTCTATTTGAATATATAATTTTATCATCTCAATCATGAGCGGTTTATTTGGAGTCGTCTCGAAAGGGCAATGCTGCACCGATCTTTTCTACGGAACCGACTATCACTCGCATCTAGGAACGCGGCGTGCGGGTCTCAGCACCTTCGAAGGTGGACGCATCCATCTCAACATTCACAACATCGATAACAGCTACTTCCGCACGAAGTTTGCCGTCGACGTGCCGGAAATGAAAGGCACTGTGGGCATCGGGGTTATCAGCGACACCGACCCTCAGCCCATCGTCGTCAACAGCCATCTGGGACGTTTCGCCGTCGTCACCGTGGGCAAAATTAACAACATGGAGGAGCTGGAACAGATGTGCATGGACCGCAACCAGCAATTTACCGAGCTTTCCATGGGCGGCACCAACCCCACTGAGCTGGTAGCCATGCTGGTCACACAAGGAAAGACCTTCGCCGACGGCATACAAAATGTTTACCAGCACGTAAAAGGCAGCATCACCATGCTGATACTGACACCCGACGGCATCATTGCAGCACGCGACTATCTGGGTCGCACACCACTGGTGATAGGACGCCGCGGCACGGACTACGCCGTTGCCAGCGAGAGCCACAGCTATCTGAACCTGGACTACAACACCGTGCGATTCGTGGGCCCCGGTGAAGCCATCTACATCAAGCACGAAGGACTAGAGCAGCTGATAGCCACCAACGACAAGATGCAGATTTGCAGCTTCCTATGGATATACTACGGCTATCCATGCGTGGACTACGAAGGCATAAACGCCGAAGAAGTGAGATATAAGCTGGGACACGCTATGGGCCAGCAGGACGACGTGAACGCCGACTTTGTCAGTGCCATCCCCGACAGTGGCATAGGTATGGCACTGGGCTATGCCAGTGGAAAAGGAATACCCTACAAACGCGGCGTGCTAAAGTACACACCCACGTGGAGCCGTAGCTTTATGCCAGTAAACCAAGAGGCACGCAACCTGGTGGCCAAGATGAAACTCATCGCCAACCACGAAATATTAGACGGCAAGGATGTGGTGTTCTGCGACGACAGCATAGTGCGCGGCACACAGCTGCGCGACAATGTGAAGATGCTCTACGACACTGGCGTAAAGCACGTCCACATCCGCATCAGCTGTCCCCCTCTTACCCATGGTTGCACTTTTCTCAACTTCAGCGCCAGCAAGACGGACATGGAACTCATTGCCCGTCGCTGCATAGAGGAACTGGAAGGCGGCTGCGTGAGAAACGTGGAGGCATATCAGGATGTCACCACCAAGCAATATGCCGACATGGTTGAGATGATACGCAAACACCTGGGTGTGGATACGCTGAAATTCAACA
Source organism: uncultured Bacteroidales bacterium (assembly GCA_947097635.1). Lineage (GTDB taxonomy): Bacteria > Bacteroidota > Bacteroidia > Bacteroidales > P3 > Colimorpha. Next base: position 3,809 of record CAMURW010000041.1, on the reverse strand, counting down.
GCCTACAAACCGTCTGCGATGCCATCGGACTGCCCCAGGCAAAGATGTGCACCCACTGCTTCGACGGCAGCAGCTACACCATCGAAGACCTCAAAAAGCAGTTGGAAATAAAGCTATAACAAAAAAACGCACAAATCCCTATACATATTGTTGTTATGGGCATGCATAGCATGGCCGCTAAGGGTAGTGCAGTCACAGACTGTGCTACCTTGTTCTACTATAGCCAGCAGCTATGGTATAGACAGCACGTTGGTGGACGACACTGCACGCCTCAACCAATGGCTTGCCTCACTACCAGACACCAGTTACAGCAATCTCAGCGTACAGTGCTTCATGCTGGACACCAAAGTACAGCACATGCTCAGCTCGCTGCGCAACGCCTATCCCATCCACGACAACCTGCTATGGCTGGACAGCACTATCGCCATCCGAGACTACAAATCCTACGCTTCCAAACTCAGCAACTTCAGCGAGGTATTGCTGCGCAAAAGCGCCTACTACGACAAGATGGTGAAGCAACGCATGCTGCAGGAAATACGGAAAGCCGAAGCCGAGGCACGAACCAAGGCCGTTGCCGAACAAAAGGTTAGAAACGACAGCCTGACAGTACTGAAAGAAGAAATTGACGGGCTGCACCATCAGATGGACAAGCTCACCGACGACACCAGACAACGCGACAAGACCCAGATCAGCCGCATGAAGGACCTGTACTACAGTTACCTGTCCATCTACAATAAGTACGACCTCAGCATCCAGGAAGCCAGCACACAGCAATTGGGTCAGCTGAGAGAACTGAAGTCACTGCAACGCAATATCATCGACAGCCTGCTGGGCGAGAACAGCTACGAACGTCGCATACAGGCTTTCACCAACACCATACGCCAACGTTGTGCCACCAACCACAAAGCAATAGGCAAAAGCTACATCCGAACGTTCCGCGACGTGGATGTGCCTATCCATTTCAACAGCATCAGGCAATACTACGATTACGTACAGCAGCTCAGAGACATACTGGCTGTACAGCAGTCCTACATCCACGTCATTGAACTGTGCGACAGCATAGCCGATGGAGGACGCAAAGTACTGCTTGCCGCTAAGCGCCACAAACAAGTGATAACATCCTATAAGGCCGCACTTGACATGGTGGATATGGAACCCGCTTTCACCACCCGAAAAGAGGGCGAACGCTTCATCGGCAAGTTACAGGAGTTCCTTTCCGTGCAGGAGAAATACCTGCAGGTGATGCAGCACATGGACAGCATTGATATGCACAGCCGCGATGTGCTGACGGAATGTCAGAAAAGTCGCGAATACAGCGACCTCTCGAGTGCATACAAGGAGCTGTTGCAGAACTACGATTTCTCGCCTTCTTTCACCACGCAGGAAGGTGCCGCCTTTTTCGACAAGACGCTATACGACTTCGAAGTGCTGCAGGATACCTACCTTCGCATTCTCGGGCTGCGACAGCTGATAACGGCACAGGAGGACAAAATACTGGAAGGCAGCTACCTACCCATGGAAGTCAAGAGAGGCTACAAACTCATCAAAAGCGTCACGCAGATGAAGCCCGACTTCAGCACAGTGGCACGTGGAGAACTGTTCATACAGTCCATGAAAGACTACATCCGAATACAGGAAAAAGTGCTACTCGCCGCCGCCAAGCAACAAGACATCGACGGCAACATCAAACGCCTAAAAGCCTGGAAAAAAAACAACCCCGGCATCGTACACGCCTACACCATCCTTAGAAACAAAATGAAGCAGGAGTTCATTATCACCAGCGAGGCAGACCTCGACGAATACATCACATATCAAGATCGCCAACTGAAACTGCAAGACAAATTTATCAATGTGATTCAGAGTGAGGAACGCATGGACTACAATCGTCGCCTAAAAGGAGTGAGGAACGCCGAAGAGGTAAGGCTGATAATGAATCTATAATATATTAATGACATGAACCTAACCTAATACACACTATTATGAATATAGCAATAATACTATCCGGCTGCGGCAATCGTGACGGCAGCGAGCTGCAAGAGACCCTCTCATTAATGCTGGCACTGGACCGACGCAATATCGGATACCAATGTTTTGCACCACAGGGCAACATCCGCGTGGTGAGTTATCTGGACGGCAACGAGACCGGCGAAATCCGCGACCTCTTCGGTGAAGCAGCCCGCATAGCGCGCGGCGACATACAGGACTTGTCACAGTATCAAGTTGCCGACTACGATGCCTTAGCACTACCTGGCGGCATGGGAGCTGCTCGCAATTTATCCACCTACGCTTTCAAGGGCAAGAGTATGCAGGTGATGGCTGCGGTGGAAGATGCAATCTTGAGGAACTACAAGGCGGGGAAACCAGTCTTGGCGATGTGCATAGCGCCGATGATACTGGCGAAAGTGCTGGGACGTTATGGAGTGACACTGACCCTAGGTGGCGTGAACGATGCCAGCCGCGCAGCACAGGCAATGGGCGCTCGCACTATGACCTGCCAGCCTACCGATGTTTGCATAGACGACAAGAACCGCGTCATCACTACCCCCGCCTACATGGCTGCCAGCCGCATCAGCGAGATATTCGAAGGAGCCGACAACATGGTGGAGGAACTCACTCGTATGCTGGAAGAGAAATGACAGATGCCTTCCTGACTGATATATCTTCTCTCGCAAATTTAGTAAAAATATGCAAATACTTCTCATCAACGACGTTGCCGGCTACAGCAAAGTGGCCACTGCCGCCATGCTACCCGTCCTGTCCTATATGGGGCATATCACCTATAATCTTCCAACCGCACTGGTAAGCAACAATCTGGACTACGGCCTCTTCAACATCCTAGACACCACAGAATATATTCGTGGAGTGTTCCCCGTGTGGAAAAAGTTGGGCTTCAAGTTCGACGCTATCTCCACGGGTTTCATCGCCAGCGAAAAGCAGGCACAACTTATCAGCAGCTGGTGCAAAGAGCAAGCCCGCCAAGGCACTCCCATCTTCGTGGACCCCATCATGGCGGATAGCGGCAGGCTGTACAACGGTGTTACTCCCAGCACCATACAGAGCATGAGGGAAATGGTGAGTGTGGCCGACCTTATCTTTCCCAACTACACGGAAGCCTGTTACCTCACGGACACCCCTTACAGCACCGAAGGGTTATCCATGGAAGAAGCACGTAGGCTGGTAGACAAGTTGCGCAAAATAGGCACAAAGAGCGTTGTGATTACCTCCGCAACAGTGAACGGGGAGCATTGTGTCACGGGATACAACGTTTCCACCAAGTCGTACTTCACACTGCCTTATGAGGAAATACCCATTCAGTTTCCCGGCACTGGCGACATCTTCAGTGCTGTACTGATAGGCAATTTCCTAAAGGGGCTTCCTCTGCCGGACAGCACACGCATAGCCATGGATGTAGTGTACGAACTGATAGACCTGAACAAAGATGCCGATGACATCAAGCGCGGCATACCCCTTGAACTCTATCTCAGCATTCTAGACAAGAAGAGATAACACGTCCACTATACATTGAGCATCCGCTTAGCCACCTGAAACACGGAAGCCGCGTCGATGCCACAGTCTTTCTGCAGCTGTGACACGGAACCGTGGGTGACGAAATGGTCTGGTATGCCCATACGTACGAATTCTATGTCGCGGAATCCCGATGTCACGCTTCCCGCATCCGCCTTCACCTTCTCGTAGTATTCCAGCACTGCGCTGCCGAAGCCGCCGGCCAGTACGCCGTCTTCTATGGTGATAATATAACGATAACGGAAGAACACCTCGTCCAATAGTTTCGTATCCAGCGGCTTGAC
>CAMURW010000040.1 GCA_947097635.1 uncultured Bacteroidales bacterium | reverse complement strand
AGGTGCTCAGTGCGTCATCGGCTACCCCCGTCGCCATCTTTCCAAGGATGCTGGCGGTGGCGGGTGCCACCACGCACAGGTCGCTCCAGTCTTTGAGGCTGATATGCTGCGTGGTGTGGTCGTTGTTGGCGGCGAAGAGGTCGCTGTATAGTTTGTGTCCGCTCACGGTCTCCAGCGTCAGCGGTGTCACGAACTGCAAGGCGTGGTCGGTGGTGACGCATTGCACTTCGTGCCCCGCCTTCACCAGCAGGCGTGCCAGCAGGGGTGCTTTGTAGGCGGCAATGCCGCCGGTAATACCTAAAATGATATGCATGTGGTGTGTGCAAATAACTGTAATAAAACAAAAAACGCTTTACGCAAAACGGATGACGTTCCACATAAAACGTTAGGCTATACTGTGCGAAACGTCACCCTGCGGGGAAGGCAATGAACGGCGTTTGCAGTGGCGGCCTGTTATTTGTTGTCTTTTTCCTTGTCATTGGTGCCCCGTTCATCATCGTTGTTTGTTCTTAGCAGCTCTGCCTCTTCTGCGGCAATCTTTTTCATCTCCTGGCTCTCTTTGCTGGGGTTGCGGAAATAAAGGTCGCCGTCAAGGTATTCCTGCGTGGCCACCAGTGTAGGCTTTGGTACCATCTCGGAATGTCGCACAATCTCTATCTGCTCGCGGTTTTCGTACAGTTCGTCCAGGGTGTCGGACCCGCCGCTGAATTCGTCGATTTTCATATGCAGTTCTTTCTTTTCTTGAGTGGCAATCTGGTTGGCGCGTTTGCTAAGCATAGCTACGCTTTCGTAGATGTTTTCTGTGCCTTTGCTCAGATCATAGATGTTGCGCGTGATAATCACGGTCGAAGCCTTCTCCTTTTCTTTGTTTTCCATTGTTTATAGTGAGCTAATTATTATTGCTTTGGTTTGCGTTGTTTTTCTGTGTTTCCAGTTCTGCCAGTTTGGCTTTGCATTCGGCGTATATCTTCTGTGCCTCCGCAAGGTATTTGCTGTTGGTGAAAGTGGTGGCGAATTTGTCGAAGTCGTTCACCACCAGCTGCAGTCGTTCTTTCATTTTGTCCTCGCGGCTGTTGATGCCGAAGATGTATCCGCTGCTCAGTATATAGAACATGGCGTCTTCGCGATAGGGGCTGTCGGGATAGTGGCTCAGAAAGTCGTTGAGCGATGTGTATGCGGCGTGGTATTGTTCCACTTTGTACCATCCGTAGGCTATCTCGTATTCTTTGCGCATCAGCTTGCCTCTCAGTTGATCCAGGTATTCGTTCACCTGCGGCATGTGAGGGCTGTTAGGGTAGTGCTCCGCGAAACTTTCGAAAGCCGTGATGGCGCCCTTCGTCTGTGTCTGGTCCAGGTTGTATTCCGCACTTTCGTGATACTGACAGTAGGCGGCCAGATAGGCGGCTTCTTCGGCGTGTAGGCTGAAAGGGAAGCGGCGTCCGAAGTTTATAAGCTGGTATGCCGCACTATAGTAGTCGTCCTGTCTCAGCAGGCATTGTGCGTAGCGCCAAGTGATATCTTCAGCCAGGTCCTGCCCGCGGTAGTAGAGTTGCAGGTTCTCCAGCAGACGGCCGGCGCGGTTGTAGTCTCCTTTGTCGTAATATTCCACTGCAGCCTTGTATTTGGTATTGTAATCGTTGCTTTTTAGTAGGTTTTCATAACCATTGCAAGATGTTAGCAGTATGCACGTTATGGAGAAAAGTATGATAGTTTTCAGTCTTTTCATAAGGTTGCAAAATTACTAATAAATTTTCACATCACAAGAAATAACGTCCAAGGTGCAGAATAATTGTACCTTATCATAAAAAATAATTTCGTGGCCGGGGGCATGCTCAGATGCGGGGGATGGCGTCGATAAGTTGCTGTGTGTAGGGATTCTGAGGATGACGATACAACTGGTCGGCGGTGCCTGTCTCCACGATGCGTCCTTGGTGCATCACCATGATGCGGTCGCTGATGAAGCGCACCACTCCCAGGTCGTGGCTTATGAACAGGTAGGTGTAGTGGAAGTTGCGTTTAAGATCGTTGAGCAGGTTCAGCACCTGTGCCTGTACACTGACATCCAGTGCCGACACGCTTTCGTCGCACACCACCAGTTCCGGCTGCAAAATCAGCGCCCTGGCGATGCATACGCGTTGCCGCTGTCCACCACTGAATTCGTGAGGGTAGCGGTTGTACCACTCCTCTTTCAGCCCCACCTGCTGCATCAGTTGCAGCACTGCCGACTGGCGTTCGGTGTGGTTTCCATAGCGTCTGTGGCAGATGAGAGGCTCCATGATGGCTTCGCCAATGGTGATGCGTGGGTTCAGCGACGAGTAAGGGTCCTGGAAGATGATTTGCAGTTTGGGGCGCAGCTTTTTCATCTGACGGGCGTTCAGCTGGTCCAGCCGCAGCCCTCTGTACACGCTACTGCCGCCGCTGTTGTTCAGCAGTTGCAGCAATGTGCGTCCCAGCGTGGTCTTGCCGCAGCCGCTTTCGCCCACCAGTCCTAGGGTCTCGCCTTCGTAGATGTCGAAACTCACCTTGTCCACCGCCTTCAGTTCTTGCGTCACCTTGCCGAAGAGCGTCTTCTTTAGGGCGTAGGTTACTTCGAGGTCGCGTACCTGCAGCAGGGGAGTAGTGTCTTTGACAGAAGATTTTCTGGCACCTGGCGGGAGCGATTCTTCGGAGGCCTTGTCAGTTGCTGACTCTATGTTTGCGAAAGGATTTCCCCCTGCTGCGTTCATGAAGTCATCCACGGTAGGAAGGTGTCTGGGATGTCCTTCTGCTGGCGGACGGCAGGCCAATAGCCCTTGCGTGTAGGGATGCCGGGGATGGTGCAGTAGTTGGGCAGTTGCCCCTTGTTCCACCAGGCTGCCATGATACATTACCGCCACGCGGTCGGCTATCTGTCCTATCACTGCCAGGTCGTGGCTGATGAATATGATGCCGATGCGATGCTTCGCCTGCAGGTCGCGTAGCAGGTCCAGTATGGCGCGCTGCACAGTGACGTCGAGTGCCGTGGTGGGTTCGTCGGCAATCAATATGTCGGGACGGCAAAGCAGCGCCATCGCTATCATTACCCGCTGTTTTTGCCCTCCCGAGATCTCGTGGGGGTAACTGTCGAAGATCTTTTCCGGCCTTGGCAGCCTCACTTCATTGAAGAGCTCCAGCACACGCTCGCGTTGTTCCCTTGCCGACGAGGGGAAGCCCTCTGCCGTGTGCATCTGCAACATCTCCGCCACTTGCCGGCCGCAACGTTGCACGGGGTTAAGGCTGGTCATCGGCTCTTGGAATATCATGCTGATATGGCGTCCTCTGTGGCTGCGCATGGCGCTTTCCGGCAGCGAGAGCAGGTCCGCTGCGATGCCGTCCACGGGCCGAAACAGCGCTTTCCCTTCCACCCTGCACAGCGGCGCAGGGGGCAGCAGCTGCATCAGCGCCAGCGTGCTTACACTTTTGCCGCTGCCGCTTTCACCCACTATTCCCAGTGTCTCTCCCCTCGAAAGTGAGTAAGAAATATGGCTCACCACCTCTCTCTCCTCAGCTTCGCGGCAGAAAAATACCGACAGGTCATCAACTCTTAGTACCTCATTATCAGTTATATCGAGCATTGTGTAAAATAAATATTGCAGAAATTGCACGTCGTGTCGAAAAAAGTAGTACTTTTGCAACTTCAATCAATCTCTTATATTAACTTATCAAATAAAAAAATATTATGACAGAGTCTGAAAAATTTATGCAAATGGAAGCGCAGTATGGTGCTCACAACTATCATCCTCTTCCCGTTGTGCTCAGCAAAGGCGAGGGCATCTATGTGTGGGACTGCGAGGGCAAACGTTATTTCGACTTCCTCTCTGCATATAGTGCTGTCAACCAAGGTCACTGCCATCCCAGGATTATTCAAGCTCTCACCGATCAAGCCCAGAAGCTCACCCTAACTAGCCGCGCTTTCTACAACGACTGTCTAGGCGAATGGGAAAAATACGTCACCGAATACTTCGGCTACGACAAAGTGCTGCCCATGAACACGGGCGCCGAGGCCGACGAGACTGCCTTGAAATTGGCACGTCGCTGGGGTGTGGTGAAAAAAGGCATCGCCAACGACGAAGTGAAGATAGTGTGCTGCGAAGGCAACTTCCACGGCCGCACCATCTCCATCATCACGATGAGCAACGACCCCGAGAGCTATGCCAACTATGGCCCCCTCACCCCTGGCTTCATCCGCATACCCTACAACGACCCCGCCGCGCTGGAGAAGGTGTTGGAGAAGGACGGCAAGACCATTGCCGGATTCCTGCTGGAGCCCATTCAGGGCGAGGCTGGCGTGTATGTGCCCGACGATGGCTACCTGAAAAAGTGCTACGACATTTGCAAGAAGCACAACGTGCTGTTTATGGCCGATGAGGTGCAGTGTGGCATTGCCCGTACCGGCAAGATGCTGGCCTGCGACCACGAAAGTGTGCGTCCCGACCTGCTGATCCTGGGCAAGGCTCTGGGCGGCGGCGTGCTGCCCGTCAGTGCCGTGCTGGCCGACGACGACATCATGCTGAACATCAAGCCCGGAGAGCATGGCTCCACATTCGGCGGCAACTGTCTCTCTGCCAGGGTAAGCATCGCCGCCCTGCAAGTCATCAGGGATGAGCACCTCATGGAGAACGCTGCCAGGATGGGCGAAATATTCCGTGCCGAGGTAAGCAAGATAGACAGTCCTATGATAGAGCTGGTGCGCGGCAAGGGCCTGCTGAACGCCGTGATTATCAAGCCCCACAATGGCATGGAGGCCTGGGACGTGTGCCTGCGCCTGCGCGACAACGGCCTGCTGGCAAAACCTACGCACCGCCACATCATCCGTTTTGCTCCTCCTCTGGTCATTGGCGAGGAGCAGCTGCGCGAAGCCATCGATATTATCAAAAAGACCATCAAAAGTTTCGAATAGCAACGACCCCGGAACCGGGGGCTTCGCACCAAACTCCCACACAAGGTATGGGACACCACCACCGGTGTCCCATGTCTTTTTGTTCCGTTAACGTTTTATTCTGCAATTTGACTATTGCGCCGAATATTGGTCAACCTACTTTAGGAGACCACGGTAAGCACCATGCGTCTTCCATACCAGTGCCTACCTCTTGGGTACCTCTTGGTGCACCAAGAGGTACCCAAGAGGTACCCCGAACCACTGCACTCATGTATCCGAGCCGCTGACGGGCAAACCTCATCCGCAACAACGTGCCACTTCTCCTACACTATATTCCTTCAGTTTTCTTACCATAGTTATGCTATGCTTAGAATTGCGGTGCAAAGTTACGAACAGCGTCCGAGACTATTATCCTGCTATTTGACTATCAGAACACGTACCACGAAAAAAATCCAACAAAGTGGCTATTACGTCGAAAAATATTCGTAATTTTGCAAACGCTAAATCATGGATTGCAGAACCTTAGAAATAACGCTATACCTATGAATAAAAGACTGTTTCTGGCCTTGCTGGCGGCACTGGTGCCCCTGTGCCTCACAGCGCAGGTGGGTACGCACAATGTGTCGCACTACAACAGCGACACCTCGCTGTACGCACAAGAATACATCCGCGAGCAGATGAAGCCCGAGGACAACGAGATAGTTGTGCAGCGCATCGGCGAGTGGCAGGACCTAAAGTTCGGGTTCATGGCACACTGGGGCATCTACAGCCAATGGGGCGTGGTGGAGAGCTGGAGCATCTGCAACGAGCCCTGGATAGACCGCAAGGGTGCCAACTACATAGAATATCTGCAGGCCTACCGCGACCTGAACAAGACTTTCAAACCCCGCCATTTCGATGCCGACAAATGGGCGAAAATGGCAAAGGAGGCAGGCATGAAATACGTCGTCTTCACCACGAAGCACCACGACGGCTTCTGCCTGTTCGACAGCAAATACACCAACTATACCTGTGCCGACAAGAGCTGCCCCTACAGCAAGCACGCCAACAGCGACATCACCAAGGACGTGGTGGAGGCGTTTCGCAGCAAGGCCATGTGGGTGGGGCTCTATTTCAGCAAACCGGACTGGCACTGTCCCGACTACTGGGCTCCAGAGTGGGCTACGCCGGACCGCAACGTGAACTACGACCCCGAACGCCATCCCGAACGCTGGGAGAATTACAAGGAGTTCACCTACAACCAGGTGCGCGAGCTCACCCACAACTACGGCGGCATAGACATATTGTGGCTGGACGGCGGATGGGTGCGACCCGAATGGAGCCTCACGGAGGAGACCCTGCCTTGGCTGGGATGCTACCAGTACATCCAGGACATAGACATGCCCCGACTGGCAGCCATAGCGCGCGAGAAGATACCCGACCTGCTCATAGTGGACCGCAGCGTGGGCGGACGCTACGAAAACTATCGCACGCCGGAGCAGACGGTGCCGGAAAAATACTTGCCCTACCCCTGGGAAACCTGCATGAGCATGGGCGACAACTGGAGTTATGTGCCCAACGACCATTACAAAAGCACCAACTACCTCATCCACACCCTCTGCGACGTTGTGGCCAAGGGCGGCAACTTCCTGTTGAACGTGGGTCCCGATGCCGACGGACGGATTCCGGACACGGCACAGCAACGCATGAGAGAGATGGGCAAGTGGATGGCTGCCAACGGCGAGTGCATCTACAACACGCGCCCACAGCGCCCCTACGTGCTAGAACACTGGCGCTTCACCAAAAGCAAGGACGGCAAGGTCGTCTACGCCATCTACCTGGTGCAGGAGGGCGAGGAGATACCCGAGGTGCTGGAGCTGCGCTACCTCCCCATGGAGCCGAACAAGGTGCGCCTGCTAGGGGGCGGCAAGGCCAAAGTGCGCAAGGAAAAGGGCATGTACAAAATCTACGTCGCCCCTCCCAAAGGCACGCGGCACGCCATCGCCCTGGCCTTCGAATAAAGGCAAGTGTGAGGGACATTGATATGTCCCAGCAATCAAGTGATAACGACAATTATTATACTCTGCCATGCTACAAATCTTAAATGGCGAATGCTCTTTTTTTGCTGAGGATGAGAGGAAAAGAGTGCGAGAAACTAACGAAAATATGAATGGAAAGTATTGTTGATGTTTACTGTAAAACATTGATTTAAATCTAATTGCAAATGAACGCTTGGTCATCGCCTCTTTTATGACAGGCGGCTTGCCAAGAAAAAACTGATTTTTTTTTTCACCAGACAAAAAAATTGTATCTTTGCACTTGAAATCAAGTTGGTGCATGGAACGGTGATTCGTACATTAATTGCTTGTTTTCAATGAATTAAAAAAAACGTAACAACAACTTTAATACCCCATAGAGCAAGCCGACACGAACAAACTGTATTGTTCATAGCGGCAAATAGAAACAAATGACCGTGCAGCACTTTTCCTGGAGCGCAACGGGTTCCCCTCCAAGCAAGAGACAGCTGCCAAAATATCAACGAACAAGGTATTGTTGAACCCACAACACACACTTACAACTATGAAATTATTTGGAAAAATCTTCCTTGCCGCGATAGTGGCAGGAATAGGCTTGAGTTTCGCCTCGTGCGAAAAGACCGACAAAAACGACAATTCGGACATCAACACCGCATCTTACAACGAGGAGTTGCTCTACGGGCATTGGTGCAGCACGTCGGTTCTCTTCGACGGTCAAGACGTTTCCCAAAATCAGGAGTTTTGTTTTTACTTCTATGAAAACCATCAGGGCTTAATGTCCCATAACGGAGAAACGGAACACAACGAATTCGGCTGGAGAATCAGCGGCAATGAAATGATATTTACGATATATGGTGAAGCCGGGGACGATGGAGAAAATTTAACAATGAGTTGGGAGGTTACATCGCTCACCGCCACCACACTCTCGCTGCAAGGGCAAATGATCATGGATGGCGGCGAGTTTAACAAATTTGTAAAAATCACCTGCCAAAAAGACAAGCAACCCCTTTCTTCTCCCCTTTGAAATGATCGGTGTTCCCGCCGCCCGCCTGCAATATTGAGCAACGAGGGGCGGGAGGTGGGTGGTTAAAGTTGTTGTTGCGTTTTTACATTGTCGGTCCTTGCCGTGGTTCGCCCGATAGGGACTGACAATGTATAAGTGCACACGGAGGCAAAGATGTACACGTGTCTCGCCTGCCGTCGCAAATAGTGCTGCTGCGTTTTCTTAGGTGAAAGGTGTTAGCTGTAGAACAGGAAACTGAATTTGTCTTCGGAGAAGAGATCGATGGCGATGTCTTGGATTTGTGAGGAGGTGACGGCGAGGATGTCGCGCTGCATCTCTTCCAGGGTATCCACTTTGCCGTACACGAGGTGGCTTTTGCCTATACTTTGCATCTCGTTGAGCGACAGGTCACTGCTCACAGCCATCTGACCTATCAGTTGCTGCTGTGCCGCTTTCAGTTGTTGGCTGGTGAGGGGAGTGGTGCAGAAATGTCGTAGTTCTCTTATCAGCAGTTCCACATATCGGTCCCGTGCTTCGGCATCTATGCCGGCGTAGACGGTGAAGAGCCCTGCATCGCTGAACACGGAATAGGCACTCTCCACGGTGTAGCAGAAGCCATAGCGTTCGCGGATGGACATGTTCAGGCGGCTGTTCATGGCGGGTCCTCCCAACAGGTTGTTGAGCAGCGTGAAAGGCACGCGGCGCGGATCATGGACATCGTAGGCGGCGCAGCCAGCCATTACGTGCAGCTGGTGGCTGTGGCGGTTTACGGATACGTTGAAATGTTGAAACCGAGGGGGTAGGGAGCGGTCGGCGGCAGAGCTTCGCAGGGGGTATTCGCCGAAATATTTCTCGCAGAGATACACCACCTTGCCGAACTCCGTGTTGCCCACGATGCTTATCACCATGCGGTCCGTGGTGTAGTTGCGACGCAAGAAGTCCTTGAGGTGCGGTGTGTCGAAGTGCCGCACGTTCTTTTTGCTGCCCAGGATGCTGTGGGACAACGGATGCCCCTTGAACGCCAGTTCCTCGTAGTCGTCGGCTATCTGCTCACTGGGATAGTCCTTGTAGGAGTCTATCTCCTCTATCACCACGTCTTTTTCTCTATCTATCTCGTGCTGGGGAAAGGTGCTGTGGAAGAGGATGTCGGCGAAGAGTTCCAGGCAGCGTTCCAGGTGATGGCACAGCGACGATGCGTATATGCAGGTCTCCTCCTTGGTGGTGAAAGCGTTTAGTTCGCCTCCCACGCCGTCTATGCGGCTGAGGATGTGATAGGCACGGCGATGCTCCGTTCCTTTGAAGATGCTGTGTTCTATGAAGTGTGCCGTGCCTTCCTCGGAGGGGATGAGTTCGTCGCGGCTGCCAACGTTGATGTAGATGCCGGAGTGTGCTA
>CAMURW010000039.1 GCA_947097635.1 uncultured Bacteroidales bacterium | reverse complement strand
ACACGTCAAGGGTTCCTTCACCGGCGCCGACCGCGACCGCAAAGGCTACTTCGAGGAAGCCCACCAGGGCACCATATTCCTGGACGAAGTAGGCGAGCTGCCCCTGGCGATGCAAGTGAAGCTGCTGCGCGTGCTGGAAAATGGCGAGATACTACCCGTAGGCTCCTCACAGACCCGCAAGGTGGACGTCCGCGTGATTGCAGCCACCAACGTGGACATACTGAAAGCGGTACACGACGGTCATTTCCGCGAGGACCTCTACTATCGTCTCAACCAAATATCCATAGAGATTCCTCCGCTGCGCGACCGCAAAGGCGACATACATCTCCTCTTCCGCAAATTCAGCAGCGATGTCGCAGAGAAATACCACATGCCCCCCATTTCCCTCAATGACGATGCACGGGCATATCTGGAGAACTACCCTTGGTATGGCAACATCCGCGAACTGAAAAACATGACGGAACAAATCGCCGTCGTGGAGCAGGAACGCCTCATCACACTGCCCGTGTTGCAAAACTACCTGCACCATGTCTCTACGGAACGCATGCCAGCGGTAATAGGATCTGGCGGAAATACTGACGCTAACGCCATCAGCGACCGTGAACTGCTGCTGAAAGCCCTCAGCATGGGACAAATGATTAACCAGATGCGCGAAGAAATCAATGGCCTGCGCAACGCCATAGCACAGCTGGCGCAAGGACTGCCAGTGAAAAACGAAGGCAAATATACCACCAAATATGAACCTCTGGCTGTGGTCGATACACCATCTAGCCACATCATCAGTTACGTGGACAACGGCGAGAAGCACCACCCTGACCAGGGACATAACAGTCAAACACAGGACTTTAACGACGTGGAGGTAGTGGAAGACGAGCCTACCATTCCGCTCAACGAACACGAGAAGAAAGCCATCCTCAAGACGCTGGAACGCAACAACGGAAAACGCAGCAAGACAGCAGAGGAACTGGGAATCAGCGAACGTACACTTTACAGAAAACTCAAACAGTATGGCCTCGAGTAATACCAACATCATCCAAATCACACTGCCAGCATCCAAAAGCATTTCCAACCGATGGCTGGTGATGGACTATCTGTCCGCCAACGGAATAAAAATCAAGAACCTGTCATCTGCCGATGACACTCAGCTCCTCAAACGGCTGCTGCGCCAACTGAAGATGAACAGACGTCACAACTTTGACTGTCACGACGCCGGCACTGCCGCACGCTTTCTCACTGCACTGCTGGCTTTCACGCCAGGCATCAACACCCTCATAGGCTCTCCACGCCTGTGTCAGCGACCTATGGCACCACTTATCAATGCGCTGCGTTCGATAGGCTGCCGTATCACCTGCACTCATCAGGAAGGCTACCTGCCACTCAAGATAGAAGGCACCATCCCAAGTGCCGACCGCATCGTCATTGACGGCACGCTAAGCAGCCAGTTTGTCTCCGCACTGCTGCAGGCATCCATACTCCTGCCGCAAGGACTGAAAGTAGAGATAACAGGCATCTCTGCCTCCGAACCCTACATAGAAATGACGCTCAACGTGATGGAACGCGCCAACATCAACTGGGAGCTGAGAGGCAATCCTCCCGCCTACTGCCTAGACCATACCCTCCCCCGTGCCGACATCGTTGCGATAGAGAAAGACTGGAGCGCCGCCAGTTATTTCTACACTGCCGCAGCCATCAAGCCCAGCCTGCACATGCGAATGGTAGGACTCTACAAAGAGAGCCTGCAGGGCGACAGCGTCGTCAAGGATATCTACACACATTTCGGAGTGGTATCGCAGCAAAGCGACATCACCAACGATGTCACCAACAACGGCGAATGCGACACCGAGTTCTCGTGGGACTTCACGAACACCCCCGACCTTTTCCCTTCCGTTGCCATCACCTGCGCTGTGCTAGGAATTGACGCACACCTCGCTGGCATCGACAACCTGCGCATCAAAGAAAGCGACCGCGTGAAGGTGGTGACGGAAGAACTCAGCAAGATGGGCTGCAAGATAGAGGTTACGCAACACGAAGTACACCTCCTACCGTCGAGGCTCACCATCGCCAAGCCTATAGACCCTCACGACGACCATCGTATTGCTATGGCCTTCGCCGCCATGAAGGTGAAATACCCAGAGATAGAAATTCTCAATCCCGATGTCGTAACAAAATCCTTCCCCACCTTCTGGGAGATGCTGGATCGTGCCATTACGGAGACATAATAACACGTTATCCTACCCTCATACAATACAGCCACTTACGGACGTTCGTTCGCTACTAAATAAAGGACAGACCCTTGTGCTGCCACAGCAAACATGGATCTGTCCTTTTTCCATATAATATAAAGGAACTAATTATAGGCGACATCCTACAACAAAAAAAACTGGCGTTCGAGAGAACGCCAGCCATTACTTAATAACCAATACTCATGAATTCCTAATTCAAACAAAAAGGGACCGCTAAAAGACTTCGGTGAAGTGCATTAAGAGGGGGAAGATGCTAAGGAAATATCACCATATAGATTCTTCCAGCGGCGCAGCAAGTGAACCTAAGCCCGAACCTTGCCGCATTCCCTTTTCGACAAAATAACAAACAACGTAGTTTAGTGCAACTTCCTGTAAGAAAATTGCGACTTTAGCAAATTATTTTTATATTATTTTTCATCCTCTGTAATCCATTCTATCTCAGGGTTTCTAGCGAAATAGGAAAGCTGCTTTTTGGCGTATTGCCAAGTGTGGGTGACAATATTTTGCAGCGCTTGTTGCAGCAGGGGATTTGTCTCCGCAAGCTGGACTGCCGTCAACGAGAGAGGGTCGTAGCCAGTCAGCATCTGTATCTGGTCGAAATAGGCGAAGATTTCCTTGTAGCCCACAGTATTCAATGGCCGCAACCGACGATAGGGCAACAGATTCATGGATTCCTGCAGCAGACCTTGTTGGTACATTTGGCCTGTACGCAAAGCAATGCGTTCTTTCAGCCGTTCGCGTTCGCAGCGCAGCGCTATCTTGCGTATGGCGAATGGACGTTGCACGGCAGGCTGCGACACCACCTGGCTATAGGGACGTCCGGTGGTGATACACACTTCCAAGGCACGTTGCACGCGCACGGGGTTCCAAAGGTCGACCTGCTGATAATATTCTGGGTCTCTCCTCTCCAGTTCCTGCTGCAACGATGCCAGTCCCTCGCGCTTCAGGCGTTGCTGCAGTTGCTGCCGCAACTCAGGCAGCGGGTCGGGCATAGCGCTGATGCCATGGCAAAGCACGTCGGCATAAAGTCCGCTGCCGCCTACTGCCACCACGGTGTCGTGCTTTCGAAACAACTGGTGTAGACATTGCAGGGCTTCCTGTTCATAGGTATAGACGTTGTAGGGATTCCGCACGCTGCGATTGGCGATAAAGTGATGAGGCACCGCCATCAGTTCCTCTGGGCTTGGGCGTGCCACACCAATGTTCATCTCGCTGTAGCACTGACGCGAATCGCAATTAACAATCTCTGTATCCAACTGCTGCGCCAGACGTATGGCGTAAGCCGTTTTGCCAACCGCTGTGGGGCCGAGGACGAGGATGAGGGTAGTGCTGCGCAAAGTTATTATGTTATTATTATGCTGAGATTCTAAAGGATAGCCTTTTATGATTTCGGCATTTCCGTGTGTGCTGCCGTAAGACCTATCTCGCCGCCTTTGGAAAGCATGAACTGCCAACATTCGGCACGGTCGTTGTGTACTGTGCCGTCCAAGATAGCATCCTTGATTGCATCCTTGATGATACCGATGCTTACGCTTGGTTTAATATCGAAAGCATACATGATATCTTCGCCGCTGATGGGTGGTTGGAAGTTGCGTATGCGGTCTTTTTCCTCCAGTTCCACAAGTTTCTGACGCACCAACCTGAAGTTGGACATGAAACGACGTACCTTATCCTCGTTCTTGCTGGTGATATCGGCCTCGCACAGCGTCATCAGGTCGTCGATATCGTCGCCAGCATCGAACAGCAGACGTCGCACAGCGCTGTCTGTCACCTCGTCCTCGGCCAGGATAATGGGACGCAGGTGCAGCAGCACGAGCTTCTCCACATATTTCATCTTGACATCCAAGGGAAGACGCATATTCTCGAAGATGCATTTCACCATGCGGCTGCCTTTCACTTCGTGACCGTGGAATGTCCATCCCAGTCTGGCATCGTAGCGTTTGGTGGCGGGTTTGCCGATGTCGTGAAGCAGTGCCGCCCACCTCAGCCACAGGTTGTCGCTCTTGGCAGCCACGTGGTCTACCACCTCCAGGGTGTGGTAGAAATTATCCTTGTGGCTGTGGTTGTCGCGTGTTTCCACTCCCTTTAACTTAGAAACCTCGGGGAAGATGATGGGCATAAGTCTGGTCAACTGCAACAGTTTTAGTCCCACACTGGGCTTAGGGCTCAGAAGTATCTTGTTGAGTTCGGTAGTGATGCGCTCGCGGCTCACTATCCTTATGCGCTCGGCATTGGCCTTGATGGCTTCGAATGTGGGGGCGGCGATACGGAATCCCAACTGTGAAGCGAAGCGCACGGCTCGCATCATGCGCAACGGGTCGTCGCAGAAAGTGACGGCAGGATCCAAAGGTGTGCGCAGAATGCCGTCGTTGAGGTCCTTGATGCCTCCGAAGGGATCCAGCAACTCACCGTAGTTGTCCTTATTGAGCCCCACCGCCATTGCGTTGATGGTGAAGTCACGCCGGTTCTGGTCGTCTTCCAGGGTGCCGTCCTCTACGATGGGGTTGCGGCTGTCGTGCTGATAACTCTCTCGCCTTGCGCCCACAAACTCGATGTCCCACATCTGTCCACTCCAAGGGTAGGTGAATGACGCGGTGCCGAAGTTTCTGAAGACTGCCACTTCCTTCTTAGGATCTATGCTCTTTGCCACCTCGTGCGCCAGTGCGATGCCGCTGCCCAGACACACGATGTCTATGTCCGTGCAGGGACGTTGCAGGTAGTAGTCGCGCACCACTCCTCCCACGGCGTACGCCCGAAGATGCAACCTGTCCGCTACGTCGCTTATGATGTGGTAGATAGGATGTGAAAGTTCCATATCCATGTTCGTGCTATTTCAGGGGTTTGTCAAAGTTCTGTTTACCACTGAGACGACCGTCCTGGTCATAGAATTCCCACACGCCAGCACGCTTGCCGTTGATGTAGAGACCACGGAAGTAGGGCACTCCGTTCTCGCGATAGGCACAGTGCATACCGTTCTCCACGCCGTCGATATAAATAGCTTCTGCCTGCTTTACGCCGCTGGGGAAATAGAAAGTCCAGTGTCCGCTGCGCTTGCCTTTCACCAGCGTGCCCGACGACCGCTGGCAGAGATCTTCGTAAAACTCTATCACCAAGATGCTGTCGCCATGGAAGAAGCCTACGGTGAGGGGGAACATATCCGTGTTGAAGGCGGATACCACCACGCTGTCATGCTTTCCCTCCAGCAATGCACCTCCCTCGGCGTTATAGAACAGCCAGTTGCAGCCCGTCTCGTGGCACTGCGAGAAGTCACCCTCAGCGAAAAGTTGTCCATTTTCATAGTAGTATCGCCACTTGCCAGTGTTGCTAGCATCGGCGAAGTGCTTGTTCCACCGCAGCGTACCATCCTGGTAAAACATTCTCTCACCCACCTTCTGCTGGTTTTCGTCTTTTTTACCTTGCATGATATAGACGAGCTTCGGGGAACCATCATCGTAGGTAGAAATAACCTCTTCGTGGGTGTTGCTACAAGACACCAGAAGCACAGTAACGAGTGCTATAGGGAGTAAATATATCTTTTTCATTTAATACCAATGTTTGGACAATGCACAAGAGAGGTACGTAATATATTATTAAGCAACACATAACAGCACTTTACGTACATGATTCATGCGGCTGCAAAGATACATAAAAAAAATAACATGGAGAAAAGAAGAGAGAGACTACATGCGTTGCAATGTGAGGTAGATAGGCAGGTGATCGCTGACCCCACCATAATATTTGGGTCCCTGAAAAGTGCGACGTGGTTTGAGATCCATATTGCCCTTATCCTCGGTAAGCAGGGGACGGAGGTGGAAGATGTTGGCATTGTTGCCTTCCAGCCGCAAGGGGCAAGACCCTTCGTCCCTCTTCCCTTCCTCTAAGGTATTGCCACTGACGAAGAATTGGTCGATATAGCTCCAGCGTCCCTGGTAGAAATAGCTGCCTTCGTGGGTTGGCAGCCTGTCCATAAGGTTTACAAAACCGTACGGCACATAGGCTGCCATCTCCTTGGGTGTGGCATTAAAATCGCCCATTGCCAGCACCACTGCTGTGGGATGCTCACGGATCGCACTACTCATCTGCTGCATAAGATACCGTGCCACTTTCGCACGCCGCACGTCGGCCTCTTTGCCACCACGTTTGCTGGGAAAGTGGCACACAAAAAGCACCAGGCTGTCGCCGCTGGCGGAGACACCAAAGACAAGAAGGATGTCCCTCGTTCGAAAGCCTTGCGAAGTATCGCTGACACACAAACTCCTGCTTTCTAGCACTCGGAAATACTGGGGACGATACAGCAAAGCCACGTCTATGCCTCTTGCGTCGGGACTCTCGTAATGTACAGACTGGTAATGGTATTTCGCCAGTGGCGTGCCCTGGCACAGCTCGCGCAGCACCCCGTCGTTTTCCACCTCTGCCAGCCCCACAATCGCAGGTATCAACGCCTCGCTATAAGGCTCGCCACCTGCTTCGCCCAATGCCACTATCGTCTTGTAGATTTGATTACGTTTCGCCTCGAAGCGTTTCCGCGTCCAATAACGCACACCACGAGGCAAAAACTCGTAGTCGTTCTTTAATGTATCGTGCTGCGTGTCGAAATAGTTCTCCACATTCCAGAACATCACCCGAAACGGTGCCGCCTCCTTTTCTTGCCCTTGAGAAACATTGCATCCTGAAAAGTACAGCATCAGCAATGCTAATCTTACTACAAGAATGATACGGCCACGAAAGAGCCGAGAATATATCAGAAAAGTCATAGAAATAAGTGTTCTTGCCCGCGGAAGAGGAAGGGAGGTTCAGACGGCGGCCGTCTCTACCCTGCAGCCCGCACGAAGAAGAAAATACAACGTCCCCTTCTTGCGAAAAGGACGCTGTAATACATACAGGACATTTCGGGTTGATATACCGTGTCTGTGCGACTGTAGGGAATCAATACTTGTAGAAACCTTCTCCCGTCTTGCGACCTAGCAAGCCAGCGCGCACCATTTTGCGCAGCAACGGGTGAGGACGATACTTGGAGTCGCCGAATTCTTTGTATAGCACCTCCATGATAGCCAGGTTTACATCGTTGCCGATGAGGTCGGCCAGTTCCAAGGGGCCCATGGGATGGTTGGCACCGAGTCTCATGCACTTGTCGACATCTTCTGCACTGGCGATGCCGTCGGCCAGAATGCCTACAGCCTCGTTGATCATGGGAATGAGGATGCGATTCACCACAAAGCCAGGAGCTTCCTTCACTTCCACAGGCTCTTTGCCGATGGAGGTGCCGAGATCCATGATGCATTTTACCACTGTGTCGCTAGTCAACTGTCCGCGAATCACCTCGATAAGCTTCATGCGGTCGGCAGGGTTGAAGAAGTGCATGCCGATAAACTGTGCAGGACGGTTGGTGCAGGCAGCTATCTCTGTGATAGAGAGGGAGGAACTGTTGGTGGCGAAAATGGTTTCGGGCTTGCAGATTTTGTCCAGCTCGGTAAACACCTCTTTCTTCAGCTGCATATCCTCCACGGCGGCTTCGATAACGAGGTCGGCATCGGCAAAAGCAGCGTAATCGGTGGTGGAGGTAATATTCCTAAGCATGGTGTCCACAACATCCTGAGTCAATTTGCCTTTTTCCACCAGTTTAGCGTAGCCCTTGCTGATAGACCCCATAGCCTTGTCGAGGCTGGCCTGGGTACGGCTTTTCATCGTGACGGGCATCTTGGCAGCGAAGGCTTTCACGATGCCTTTGGCCATCGTGCCGGTTCCAATAACACAAATTTTCATATTGAGTTAATTTTATTTATTGAACAAAAATACACTTTATAGAGTTTTATGGACTTATAATCCCAAAAACAGGTTGCATCCTATGGCGCGCCCCGTGCCGCGCTGGTCGTGACCTACCTCGGTGCCGTGCAGTACTCTCATGAACTTTCCACGTCTGCCATAGCCTTGTGTTCCGTCCTGCACTTTGCCGTCCACAACGCGACATTCACAGCAAATCTCGTTTTCCTGCCTTATCCCATGGCGGCCATATCTGCTTTCCACACGCTCACGACACACATCCTACCTTCCTTCGAACTCGGCTTTGCCCTTGTGTAGGAAAGCATTCATACCAGCTTTCTGGTCGTGGGTAGCAAAACAGAGACCGAAATCTTTGTTTTCGAAAGCGATTGCCTCATCGGCCGTCAGGTCGTACTCGTTGTTGATGTCGCGTTTGGCAGCAGCGACAGCCAATGGAGCATTGTGGCTGATCGTCTCTGCCATTTCCATCGCCTTAGGCATCAACTCGGCAGGCTCGTACACGGCATTCACCAGCCCTATGCGCAGAGCTTCGTCGGCTTTGATATTCTTGCCAGTGAAGATGAGTTGCTTTGCCATCCCCATTCCTACCAACCTGGCCAGACGATAGGTGCCGCTGAAGCCAGGAATGATACCCAACCCCACCTCGGGTTGGCCAAAACATGCATTGCTGCTGCATATGCGTATGTCGCAAGCCATTGCCAACTCACAGCCGCCGCCTAGGGCAAAACCATTGACGGCTGCAATCACTGGGATAGTAAGTGTTTCTATCTTGCGAAACACGGCGGATCCCCGTTTGCCAAAGGCCATACCTTCCTGCTCGTTGAGGGTAGCCATTTCGCTAATATCGGCACCGGCAACGAAACTTTTGTCACCGTCACCAGTTATTATCAGGCATCGCATTCTCTTACCCAGTTCGTCCACCGCACGATCCAGCTCAGCAAGAAGGATGCTGTTCAGTGCATTCAGCGATTTTGGGGCACTGATAGTGATAGTGCCAACGTGCTCTTTCTTATCGATTTTTAGGAATTTATACTCCATAGCATTCACATATTTGAGAATGCAAAGTTATACAAAATTCCCGAATCTGCAGAAAAATATTTATAAGACATTATAAAATACATTATAAAATAGCACATTAGCCAATATTAAATAACAACATTTCCTGTGACATCTGGGTAACATGCACTACCATGTTGCCGCTGCCCTCTGTCCATCCCAGAGGCACGCGCACCATGGCGCTGCGGTTACGGTCGCCCCAGCAGATGTTGGTGGGTGCATCCTGATGAGACATCAGACGGAAACACTGCTTCGGGCAGGGTCACCGCAGATGAATAACGGTGCAGGTGTCCGATATGCCGAGATCGTTGAAGAGGAACATGGTGTCCCAAACGACATTGCTTCTTGCGCTGTCTGTGTATTTCG
>CAMURW010000038.1 GCA_947097635.1 uncultured Bacteroidales bacterium | reverse complement strand
GGCAACGTAGCAAGTATCCTGATTCTCGCACACCGACACAACACGAATTGGAAATTAATCGAAATGTTTACCGACATCATAAACTTTATAATTATAACATTATAAAACTTTATAAACTTATAATGAAGACATTTGCAATGGGTGGCATACACCCGCATGATAATAAAATCTCCAACAATGCCGCCATCGAGGAATTCCCACTACCCGCCAAGGTGGTGATAATGATGAATCAGCATCTTGGTGCTCCCGCCACACCTTGTGTAGCCAAAGGCGACAAAGTGAAGGTAGGACAACTGATAGGCAAGGCAGAGGCTTTCATGTGTGCCAATGTACACAGCCCCGTCAGCGGCACTGTCGCCAAGATTGACGTGTGCAAGGATATGTTCGGCATGGCGAAGCCTGCCATCTACATTGACGTGGAAGGCGATGAGTGGGAGGATGCCATAGACCGCACGCCCGACATCAAGCACGACTGTACGCTGGAGGCCAAGGAGATAGTCGAAAAACTGAAGGAGATGGGCATCGTGGGCCTCGGCGGTGCCACTTTCCCCGCCCATATCAAGTACAATATCGCACCCGACAAGAAGGCTGAATACCTGATTATAAACGGCGTGGAGTGCGAGCCTTACCTCACCAGCGACGCTAGGGTAATGTTGGAACACGCAGAAGAGATATGCATAGGCATCAGCATCTTGCGCAAATGCCTGGGGGCTTCCAATGCCTACATTGGCATCGAGAACAACAAGCCGGAACCCATCAGGGTGATGACGGAAATGGCCGGGAAGTTTGAAGGCATCATCGTAGAACCCCTGAAGATGAAGTACCCACAGGGTGCCGAGAAACAACTTATCAACGCCATAACAGGCCGCCGCGTACCCAGCGGCAAGCTGCCTATCGACGTAGGATGCGTGGTGAGCAACATCGGCACCACCTATGCTGTATATGAGGCCATTCAGAAAAACAAGCCCCTCATCGAGAATATTCTCACGGTGACAGGTAAGAACCTGCCCAGCCAGCACAACTATCATGTGCGCATCGGCATTAGCTATGCCGACATCATCAAGCAAGCTATGGGTGATCTGCCAGGCGACACCGGCAAGGTCATCAGCGGCGGACCTATGATGGGCAAGGCCATGAGTAACCTCAACGCTCCTACCACCAAAGGTGCCAGCAGCGTGCTGGTGATAGCGGAAGGCGAGGCAAAACGCGCGCAGGAGAACCACTGCATTCGCTGCGGCAAGTGCATACAAGCCTGCCCTATGGGACTGGAACCCTACTTTTTTAGTCTGCTAGTGCAAAACGGACGTATAGAAGAGGCAGGCAAGCACAACATTCTGGACTGCATAGAATGTGGCTGCTGCTTCTTCTCGTGCCCTGCAAACAAGCCCTTGCTGGACGAGATACGCTTGGGTAAGAACAAGTATCGTGGTATACTGGCATCCAGAAAGAAGTAATACGTAGCATCCCCAGTGCCAGTCCACAGGAGGTGCGGGGATGACGCAAGTGTTTTTTCCATTTTAATAATAATATGAACTTACTTAACGTTTCCGGATCGCCGCACGTGCATAGCGACGAATCTACGAAAAAGATTATGTGGCGTGTCAACCTGGCGTTGATGCCCATGCTATTGGTAGGTCTGGCATTCTTCGGTCTCAATGCGCTGCTTATCAGCGCGGTGTCTGTAGTGTGCTGTGTCTTCTCCCAGTGGCTCATCGAGAAGGTGTTTTTTAAACAGGAACATAGCTCCATTGGCGATGGCTCTGCCGTCGTCACAGGTCTGTTGTTGGCATTCAACGTGCCGGCTACCAGCCAGATGATAGGTCTCGTGGCCATCGGCGCACTCGTGGCAATAGGCATCGGCAAGATGGTGTTCGGCGGACTTGGCAAGAACCCTTTCAATCCCGCGTTAGTGGGACGTGTGTTCATGCTCGTCTCTTTCCCCGTGCCGATGACCATATGGCCCAGACCCGGCGAAGGTATTTTCCCCACCGGCTTCGACACCGTGAGCGGTGCCACCCCCCTGGGCGTCATCAAGGAGAACCTGTCGCAGGGCATGACGATGCAAGAAATCACGGCACTGCCCGATATGCCGAGCCTTTGTCAGATATTTATGGGACATATGGGTGGCAGCATGGGAGAAATCAGCGCAGTGGCTATTCTCATAGGTGCCATATACCTGCTTTGCACCAAAGTGATAAGCTGGCATATCCCTGTGACTTTCATAGGCACGGCATTTATCTTCAGCGGCATCTTGTGGCTCGCGAACCCCGAGATGTACGTCGACCCCCTTACCACAATCCTTACCGGCGGTATCATGCTGGGTGCCTGTTTCATGGCCACGGACATGGTAACGTCGCCTATGGTCAAGTCGGCGCAGCTGATATTTGGCTTCGGATGCGGGTTGCTGACTATCATCATACGCAACTGGGGCAGCTATCCCGAAGGCGTCTCTTTCGCCATACTGCTGATGAACGCCATCACGCCGTTGCTCAACCGCTGGTTCAAACCTCGTCGTTTTGCAGCATAGCGTTTTGACCTGCAGGCAGTTGTGCATATTGCTGATTTTGTAGGAAAGCAATGCAGCAAAGGCGCGATGCCTGCAATCAATAATAAATTAATATTGACTTTTTAAGTATTGAGAATTATGGACAAAAAAGCTCAATCAACATTGGTGAATATGTTTTTGTCACTCACCGCTACCGCCATAGTGGCAGCTGCCGCACTGGCATTGGTGAGCGCTATCACCGCAGAGCCTATAGCACTGGTGCAGAAAGCTAAGACGGAGGCGGCTGTAAAAGCCGTGGTGCCTATTTTCGAGACACTCGAGGCTGTGGATGTGGATGGCACAGTCTGCAGCAAGGCACTGGATGCCAATGGGCAAGTGGTGGGCGTGGCGATACCCGCCAGCAGCGAGAAAGGCTTTGGCGGCCGGTTGGAGCTGATGATAGGTTTCGACGCAGTAGGCAATGTCGCCGGCTACCAGATACTGGCGACTTCCGAGACACCTGGCTTGGGCGCTAAGGCAGCGCAGTGGTTCCAAAAGGACGGCAAGGGCAACGTGATAGGCATGAACCCCTCCACTCCCTTGCAGGTGAAAAAAGACGGTGGACAAGTGGACGCCATCAGCGGCAGCACCATTACCAGCCGTGCATTCTGCGATGCTGTGAACAGCGCCTACTCTATGTTTGAGAAAATACAGAAAGGAGACAATAAACAATGAAAGCTTCTGAAGTAATAAAAAGCGGTCTGCTTACCAACAACCCCACGTGGGTGTTGGTGTTAGGCATGTGCCCCACACTGGCCACCACCACGAGTGCCTTCAATGGCATGTGCATGGGACTCGCCACCTCTTTTGTGCTGATGCTCAGCAACACCGTTATTTCGGCACTCAAGAGCCTGATACCGGACAAGGTGCACATCCCCGCATATATCGTCATTATTGCAACCTTCGTTACTATCCTGCAACTTTTCATGCAGGCTTATCTGCCGGGGCCCTACGAGACGTTAGGACTCTTCATCCCCCTGATAGTGGTGAACTGCATCGTGTTGGGACGTGCCGAGGCTTTCGCCAGCAAGAACACTGTAGGCCTCTCATTCCTCGATGGCCTGTTCATGGGCTTGGGCTTCACATGGGCTCTCACCCTCGTGGGTATGGTGCGTGAACTGCTGGGCAACGGTGCCATCTTTGGTCACAGCGTTATTGGTGACCGCGATGGTATGTTGCTCTTCATCCTGCCTCCGGGAGGTTTCCTGTGCCTGGGCCTGCTGATGGCATTGATAGGCCACATACGTAGCAAAAGCCGCAAGAGCAATGCGTAGTGAGCGGGGAAGAAAATTCCTTGAGGCAGCCCTGTCGCGTACAGGCCGCCCTTTCTATTTGTTTAGTGTGTTTTGATATTTTAACATTTTTCTTGAAACTTTTTTTGCGTTCCCGACGTCTATCTATGCAAAACATTTAAGGCAAGGTGTGCGTCCCTCTTGCGCGAGTGTAGCAAATCGATCCAGGAACAAAAGAAATAATAGTAAGTTAATCATGAAAAGATTATTATTATACCTTATAGGTATCATTCTTCTACCAGCTGCAGCCCAGTTGCGTGCACAGGAGATAGACTTTGACAACTATGATTGGCTATGTCCGCATTGCCAGCAGATTGCCATTGACCATTACGGTGGACACAGCACCGTTGAGGAACTAATGCTTCCTCCCTACAAGGTAGCGTATTGGTGTCAGTCGTCTCATGCGTCATTCTTCGTAACTGATGAATTGCCGGAAGGTGCTTTCGTGTATGACATCCACGAAGTGAAAAATCTAAAGACGAACGCATATTTGCCCACAAGTTATGTCGTTAATTTGGATTCTCTAAATCTTTATGCCTACAACTTCGACCAATTCGAGCAACAACATTTCGGCAAGCGCATATATTTCCGTACGCCGGGGTCTGAGCATGCATATCTTGTACTGAGAGGATGGAGAGAAGTGGATGGAATATTGAACAATGATGCGTTAAAGCGTTATTTAAGTTATCCTGACGACTATTTTTACAAAGACCAAGATAAATAAGGAGGTCCATTATGATAACATTATCCCAATCGCAGAACATGGGAAGATTACTTCGTAGTTATACGGGAATTTTCATGGTCGTCGCAGCGATGCTGTTATGCAGCAAGGCTGCGGCACAAGGAGGTGCTCCTCATGTGTCTCTGTATGATCATAACAACGACACCATTGTGTTAACAGGCGAGGGCATCTATCTATACACCGACGCTGTGAATGGCAACGTACAACCGACCTATGACCATTGGACGGCTTTGAAAGGCTCATGCATAGCGCCGATGCAGATGTCGCTGGCAGTGGAAGCTTTTGACGTAGGAAGCAGGGACACCCTATATATTTATGATGGCCCCACGCCCAGTGCGCCGTTGCTCTACAAAGGCAACAACGACTATAACCCACTGTTGAGAAACCAACTGATATTTGGCTCGCAGTTAAATACTTCCGGCATGCTGACTGTGCGTTACCATAAGATATGCGACACCACATACTGCGTAGGAACTGGAGTGAGGTTACAGTCGATGTGCCGTATGCCTTGCGAAATTCCCACCCCACATATCGACTCGGTGTTCTATAAGATGAGGAATGGAGTGGTGACAGACACTATGACCATGCATTACGAAACGGCTTTTGATACAACTATACACGTAGAGGCAGACACCTGGGACAGTGCAGGACGTGTGTTGCACTACGACACTACCTACTCCGTTGATACTATCGTCTTTAGAGCAGTGAATATCTGCAAGGGCGACCAGGTATTGCTAAGAGGCTACGGCACATATACAAACACATATGGATATTATGCCCCAACCGACGCTACCTCCCTTTTCCGCTGGAACTTGGGCAACGGCGACACTTTGGTGGACCTCTGCGCCACCGATGCCATAGGCACCTACCGCGATCTGGACTGCTATGATGTGATACTGCAGATAATAGATGAGCAAGGCTGCCCGTCGTCGGCCTATGAAAGTGTGCGTGTACGTCTGGCACAAATGCCAATCAAGACCATTTATGACTTGCCTACAATATGTAATGTGGACTCTGTGCTGGTGAACGTTAGCTACGAGGGTGAAAATGGAGCCATTACGCTGAAAAAAATGGAGTTCGAGCAGATGAAGTCCAAAACTTACGAGGCACTTAGGTTCTGCCCCGACGGCCCTAGGTGTTCGATCCCTTGTTTTGATGCTGCTATAACATTTTCCGATTTTCCCGCAGGCAGAACGGTGACGAGCCCGGAGGATATATGTTCCATATGCGTGAACTATGAACATGAGTTTATGGGCGACTACACGATGGCCATCATTTGCCCCTTGGGAGAGAGACGCAGCAGAACTATCCTAAAGTCGAAAGATGGTGGCGGCACTTACACTGGCTATCCTTATGGTGGTAACACATGTCGTAGTTTTGATGGTGGTACAGGGCACGAGTGCGACTCTTTATATAACTATTATGGCGTGGGCTTGGACTACTGCTTCTCACGCAACGTGAACTATATGTCTATGGATAGTATCACTTGCAACGATCCTACACATTCTTCTGCAAGCTATTTGAACAAAACTTCTAATCGAGGGTGGATAGATGAAGTCACCTATACCTTTCCTACTATCCCGTCGCCCTTCATACGGGCTGGGCAGACAGCAGGTGAGAAGACGTTCAGGACAGCACGTCCCAGCAATCATGCCGAGAAAACCGGCTATTATATTCCAGATAGCACCTATGAACGCCTGGTGGGTTGCCCGCTGAACGGAACATGGCAAATTCAGATATGCGACACCTGGGGACTGGATAACGGCTGGATTTTCAACTGGTCGCTGGACATCTGCGGTATCAGTGCCGGCGGTGGCTGCAAATATCAGGTGGGACTGGACAAGGTGGTCTGGACTCCGGATTCGGCATACGGCGACTGGGACAACCTATACTACCGCGGCGCTATTGTGAGACATGTAGACAGCGTGAACAGCTACATCTCATCGCCTGACACCGCTGGTTACTTCCCCTTCAACGTGCACATCATCGATGAGTTCGGATGCATCTGGGACACTGTCTGCGCTATCACTACAGTGTGGACTCCCACGCCCGAGCTGGGCGACGATACCACCCTGTGCTCTATCGAAACTATTAAACTGGATGCCCGCGACCGCCACACTGCTTCTCAGAACCAGAGCTTCATGTGGGAACCTTTGGGCCAGGACACTCCGGAGATACAGACCGAGGCACTGAGGAACTCTTCCACTCTATATACCGTGCAGGTAACTAACGAGATGGAGAATATACGCTGCCGTACACGCGACTCCCTGCGCGTGAACGTGCATGAGCAGCCTACCCCCAACTTCGATCCCGGCATCTACCCGTTGGAAGGCTGTGAGCCACTGGAAATGAACATCACCAACACCTCGGTGGGCGGTGCAAGATACCACTGGGACTTCGGCGACGGTGACACCTCCAACGCCAAAGACCCCTCTCATGTGTATCGCGCTGGCGTTTACAACTTCAAATACTATGTGACTAGTGAGAACGGCTGCCAGGACTCTCTGATATACGACTCTCTCATCACGGTGTATCCGAGTCCCAAGGCACGTTTCTCCTGGTCGCCGGTGAACCCCACAGTACTGCATCCTTCTGTGACCTTTGAGAACCGCACAGAGCCACAGAGCGAACAGAACGATTATTTCTGGGAGATACAGTATGACAAAGACAATCCCATCTCGTACCAGACACTCACCGAGGTAAATCCTTCCTATACCTGGAAAACAGATGGCAAAGACATTTCAGGCAACTACATTGCCCGTCTCATAGCACGAACCAGCACAATGGGACCTAGCGGACAATTGGTGGAATGCCGCGACACTATACAGAATAAGATACTCCTGGTGAACGACTATCTGCAGTTTCCCAATCTTGTCTCGCCCAATGGCGACGGTGTCAACGACCGCTTCGTCATCAAGGGACTCGTAGAAGGCAAGGGATATCCCAACAACTCGTTGGCCATCTACAACCGTTGGGGCAAACGTGTGTACTATAAGGAGAATATCTCCAACGACGAGGACTTCTGGGATCCTGCAGCCTCCCATATGCCCGACGGCACTTATTTCTGGCGTTTCTCGGGTAAGGGCTATCTTGGTAACATAGAACGGACGGGAACGGTGGAAGTGGTGAAATGATGCATCGCATTGTGGACGGCAGGTGTCGTCGTCTCGCTGAGAATGCGTGCTTATAGATTTCCTTTCTATGTGCCCTATGTAGTAGGAGCTGGTTTTGCCGCCACAAAGCCAGTTCCTTTTTCCGTCAATAATGAGACGGGGGAGTGCTGATATATTTTGCCGTGTGCAGCCAGATATGCAGACCTCCTATCCGATGTCTCTATGTTGCCGTTGAACGACGAAACGAATACAAGTGTGAATACGAAGTTGCGATATCCTTTGCTGTTCCTTCTCGCACTGGCACAGTTCGGACTGTGCAGGGGAAACATAATCGCGTATGCCGAACCCAGGTCAGCATACACGAGAAGCGGTGTTGTCGTGTCCGAACCGAGAACGGAAAAGCCGTTGTTGTCATTACCAGTAGGCAGGCAAGGAACGAGGCTGGAAGTGGGCAGTGGGGTCAATTTTACAGAAAACAAGGGGCAGTGGGATGCGAGAGTGACATATCGATCCATCATGAAAACGGCGACGTTGTTTCTCGAAGAAGATTGCTTCACGATAGTGTTGCAGCATCCCGACAACGATAACCTCAAACATTTCCCCGCCGATTACAATCAGAAAGGACGCTATCGTCAGCATACGTATCGCGTGCGTTTCATGGGAAGCCATGCTGCCGCCGTTAGTGGCGAGGACCAAATGAATGGCTACTCCAATTTCTTCATTGGCAATGACCCTGGCCGTTGGAAACATCATGTGCTGTCGTTTCAAACCGTTCGTTATCAGCAACTTTACGATGGAATAGACCTCAAAGTATATACTGCGGAAAACGCCATGAAGTATGATTTCATAGTAGAGCCTCACGCTGATGCTTCCCAGATAACGATGCGCTACGAGGAAGTGGATCGTCTGCGCTTGCAGAGCGGCAATTTGCTGCTCACAACGTCGGTCACCGATGTTGTGGAGCAACGCCCTTATGCATATCAGCTCGTTGATGGAAAAGAGCGCGAGGTCGCGGTAGAGTATGTGCTCAAAGGCAAGGAGGTACGCTTTGCCCTTGGCGACTACGACCCCGAGCTGCCATTGGTCATAGATCCCTACCTTATATTTTCTACCTATACGGGCAGCTCTGCCGACAACTGGGGCACTACGGGCGCTTACGACAGCTACAAACATGCCTACACCAGCGGGCTGGTGTTTGGAACAGGATATCCTATAAATGCCGGTAGCTACGATGGATCATACAATGGCAATGCAGATGTGGGCATCTTCAAGTTCGACACCAGCGGTCAACACCGATTGTGGGCTACCTACTTGGGAGGACAATATGCCGATATGCCCCACAGCATGTTCGTCAATTCGCTTGACGAATTGCTGATATTAGGTACCACAGGCAGTGGCGACTTCCCCACCACCCCCAATGCTTACGGCGCCTCCTTTAACGGTGGAACGCCATTGCAGTACGAAGGCTCCTCCACTATCAATTTTCCCAACGGCGTAGATATGTTTGTTGCGCGCTTCAGTGCCGATGGCTCTCAGTTGCTGGCATCCACATACTTGGGCGGCAGCGGCAACGACGGCATCAACTATTTTCAGCGTTTCAACAACAACTACAGCGTGATAATGGGCGGCAACGATTCGCTGTACTATAACTACGGAGACGGCGCACGCGGCGAACTTATTACCGACGACCTGAACAATATCTACGTAGGCAGCACCACGGTTAGCAACGACTTTCCCACCACCCCGGGCTGTCCTGCCACCTCAGAAGGCTCTGGCTGCCTGGAG
>CAMURW010000037.1 GCA_947097635.1 uncultured Bacteroidales bacterium | reverse complement strand
TAGCCATCTTACAATGACCCCATCACAATTCATAACCCTCCGTCACCAACTGCACCGCCACGCGCAAATCTCAGGACAAGAGCAATATGCTCACGATGTCATCGTGGACTATCTCTCCTCGCTCCATTCCACCCGCTATTGGACTTACGTTGGCACAAGCGAATGTGGGAGGGCATACGGAGCGGCAGCGGTATGGGAGTCGGACCCTAAGGCACCCACCATCGTTTTCAGGGCAGACAACGATGCATTGCCCATCAACGAAACGTTGTCTCTGGATTATGCCTCCTGCAGCGCTGGTATGGCACACAAGTGTGGACACGACGGACATACCACCATTCTGTTGCTGCTGGCAGACCTCGTGGACGATGCCTTCCAACAAGGCAAACTCGCCTGTAACGTCTTGTTGCTGTGGCAGCCCGAAGAAGAGACGGGGCTGGGCAGTCGGAAGATGATAGATGCCAATATCCTGCAACAATACGACGTGCGCGCTGTCTATGGCTTCCACAATATCCCTGGATACTCTAGGAACGAAGTGATCATAGTGAAAGATACCTTTGCTGCTGCCTCGGTGGGCTTGGAAATATGGCTTCACGGACGTCAAACACATGCTTCCACACCTGAGAAAGGGGTAAACCCCGGAGAGGCTGTGGCACAACTGATTCGACACTTTGCCTCTTTCGGCAATACTGATGCTGCCCCTCGGTTGTTCAGGCAAAGCACGCTGATATGCGTGAGGCTGGGTTCCGAAGTTTTCGGCACCAGCGCAGGTGATGCTTATGTGGCTTTCACTCTCAGGGCCTTCAGCAACGACGCAATGAAGCATCTTCTGGGGCAGGCACAGCAGGCAGCAAGGGACATTGCACAGCAACAGGGCTTGCAGGTGAGAATGTCTCTGCGAGAGCCTTTCTATGCCACAGAAAACCATCACGCGCAGGTGGAAACGCTGGAACGATTATGCCAAACGATCGGCAGACATTACACCTTTCGCCCTCAGCCTTTCCGCTGGAGCGAAGATTTTGCTAACTATCTGATGCAGTGGCCAGGAGCGATGTTTGGCATTGGCAGCGGAGAAGACCACTGTGAACTCCATCACCCCGACTATGATTTCCCCGATGATGTCATTGCCCCCACAGCCGACCTCTTGTTGAGCCTGATACTATACTTCAACGAAACCCTTAACTAGCCACACGCCTCTTATCCTTAAGTCACTAAATCCCCGAAGTTCCCTATCCTCCTAAAAATGAATGATAATAAAAGACTAATATTATGAAGAAACTCTTTATCCTCTTGGCTGCCGTGGCAATAGTGTTCAGCAGCAAAGCACAAGTAGATCAAGAAGATGTATTGGTGGGGCAGTCCTGCACCAGCATTATGGTGGGAAAGGATGCCAGTGCCGACGGCTCTGTCATGACATCTCATACCTGCGACGGACGTTATCGCACATGGATGTACGTAGAACCTGCCGCTGATTACCCCGACGGTGCCATGCATAAAGTGTATCGCGGCACTATGCACACGGCGTTTCGCGGCGACACCACAGGCGTGAGGCTGATGGGCGAGATTCCCGAGGTGCAGCACACTTACGCTTATCTCAACACTGCCTATCCTTGCCTCAACGAAAAGCAGCTGGCCATAGGTGAGAGCACATTTGGAGGTCCCAAAGTGCTGGAAAATCCCCAAGGCTTGTTCACTATAGAGGAACTGCAACGCATAGCATTGCAACGATGCGACAATGCCCGTAGTGCCATCAAGATGATAGGCGAGTTGGCAGAGAAATACGGCTATGGCGACGGCGGTGAATGCATCACTTTGGCCGACAAGAACGAGGTGTGGCAGATGGAAATCATCGGTGCTGGCAAGAACGTAATCGGTGCCGTGTGGGTGGCACAACGTGTGCCGAACAACGCAGTAGCTGTGTCCTGCAACATCCCTCGCATCGGCAAGCTGAATCGCGGCAGCAGAGACTTTATGTGTAGCAACAACGTGGAGCGTGTGGCTAAAAAGAATGGCCTTTGGGACGGCAAGGGCGAGTTCGTGTTCTGGAGAGCTTACAACTGCGACTATGCCAATGGCAAGAATTTCTTGGAACGCGAGTTGCATATATTCCGCACCCTGGCACCCTCGCGCAATTTTACTATCAACGCCTCCGAGCTCCCTTTCTGCTTCGTACCCGACAAAAAAGTGAGCGCACGTGACGTAATGGAGTTGCTTCGCGCCACTTATGAAGGCACCGAGTTCGATATGACGCGCAATCTTAAGATGGTGGTGAACAAGAAAGACAAGGACGGCAAGGTGTATAATGACACGATTCCCAGTACTATAGCCAACCCTTGGATGGGGGGTGCCATGCAACGCACACTCAACTATCTGGACCCCAACGCCGTGGTGTTCCACCGCGGCGTAAGCGTGGCATGGTGCAGCTACAGCTTTGTGGCACAGATGCGCAGTTGGCTTCCTGACGAGGTAGGCGGCGTGTTGTGGATGTCAGTCGACAATCCCGCCGAAAGTCCTCGTATTCCTATTTTTTGTGGCACCACCATCCTGCCGTCTGCGTTTGGACTGTGCGGGCATAAAGGATACAACGACAATGCAATCCTGTGGCAGTACCGCAAGGCTAATAAGTTGGCCACAGTGGCTTGGCAGAGTACAAAAACACTTGTCAACGCCGAGGTGCAGGTACAGGAGACCAAGGCGTTTGAAGGTTTGCCATCGCTGGAATGCGCTGTCAACAACCTGTTCAGCAATGCAGAAACGCCAGCAGAAGTGAAAACTTACAAACAAGCATCCGCTAACCTCCTTAACGATTACACTGCCAAAGTCTACGACGAGACCTCATACGCCTGGAAACAACTGGAACAGCGGCTTTGGGAACGTTTCGGAATGGGGTTCTGATAATATCTTGACCCATGTTATCCGTATAATCCCCCTCTCCAAGGAGGCCAAGGAGGCGAAGATTCAATCTCCGCCAAATCTCCGACAATGCCGCTGACGCGTGACGAAGATTTGATTCGTCACCTCCTTATGGTGGAGTTGCTTTGCAGAAGATCGCATCTTATAATCATGAAAACATTATTAACGAAAACCAGGTTATCATCCGCTATCCTTGCTGCACTCGTTGCTGTGTTGTTAGCAGTCACAGGCTGCAAGGGCAATGATTCTTACAAGGGAAATGCCGACAGCATAGTGGGTAGTATGGTGAAGGACGGCTATGCTCGTATGCCGCAGCAAGGCTTCGAACTTATATGCATACAGGATATGCCTATGCAGCAGAATAAGGAGATCTTCAAAGGCACAAATGATGCATTGCCGGACAGTATCTTTCCCCTGGACAAAGCGGAGAACAGTGTCAATGTCTTTCTGGTGGCCAACGAGATGAACTATATCCTCTTTGATGCTGGGCTGGGAGAAGAAAAAGGCGGTACGCTGAGAGAAAAACTGTCGAAGTTACATGTGCATCCCGAGGATATCACGGCGGTGATTATCACGCATTTTCATCCACACCATATAGGAGGGATGGTATTCAACGACGACCCCGCTTTCCCCAATGCCGACGTATATGCTAACGTGGCGGAATACAATGGTTGGGTGAATAGCACTCAACAGTCTCACAGTCAGCAAGTGCTGGAGATGCTGGCGTGCTACGCCAATCGTCTTCATCTATTCCAGGATGGCGATACGCTGATAGATGCAAAGGGCGACGGCAGTTTGCCGATTGTCGCGCATAATGCCGCGGGGCATACCCTCGGGCATACGGTCTTCGAGGTGGGCGACGTGCTGATAACTGGCGATCTGATTCATACCAGGCATTTGCAGCACCCGGACCCCAATTCCCATTACGACCTGGATTCCACACTGTCCGATACGGCACGCAAATACTGGCTGCAGTATGCCCGCGACCACAACAAAATCCTCGCCGGCATGCATTTGCCACTCCCAGGAGTTCTGGATTACCAACAAAGCGAGGAATAGTTGGGTTGTCTTTGCTGGGAAACAGGCGCCATTCTTTCTTAAGAAGCCGTTTTTTTTTGTCAGTAATAAAATAATATGTATCTTTGCACTTTCTTCAAAATGAGGGACGAAACGTTAAATTATTGAATAAAAGATAATAACATTAATAAATGAGAAAATTAGCAGTCGTCGCTTTTGGTGGGAACGCATTGCTGCGCTCCGGTCAGAAAGGCACTTACGAAGAGCAACTCGCTAACGTGGAACAAACTTGCGGAAGCCTCTGCAATTTATTGAAACGTGGCTACAACGTAGTTATCGGACATGGCAACGGTCCACAGGTGGGCAACGTGATGCTTCAACATGAAGCGGGGTCAAAGCAATTCGGCATCCCCATCATGCCCATGGACTTCTGCGTCGCCGAGACACAGGGCTGCATAGCTTATATGATAGAGGTGGCACTGCGCAACGTCTTCGCTCGCAATGATATATATCGTGATGTGGTGACTTTGGTCACACAGGTGGCCGTCAACAAGCTGGATCCTATGTTCCAGAACCCTACCAAGCCTGTAGGACCTTACTACACCAGGGAAGAGGCCGAGAAGCTGCATGAGCAGACAGGTGCCATCTATCGCGAAGACCCCAAAGGCAACGGCTGGCGCAAAGTGGTGGCTTCCCCCAAGCCCAAACGCATCAATAACATCAAAATCATCAAACAACTGGCTAAAGCCGGTAATGTTGTGGTGACAGTAGGCGGCGGCGGCATTCCCGTGGTTGAGGAAAGCGATGTTGTACGCGGTGTGGAAGCAGTCATCGACAAGGATCTCGCATCGGCACTCTGTGCTATTCAAATAGAAGCCGATGAATTCTATATCCTCACCGACGTACCCAAGGTATACATCAATTTCCGCAAACCCAACGAACAAGCCCTGGACATTATCACCGTGGCCGAGGCCAAGCAATATCTCGCCGAAGGACAGTTTACTGAGGGTAGCATGGCTCCCAAGGTGAGGGCAGGCATCATGTTTATTGAGAATGGTGGCAAGAGTTGCATCATCACCGAAGCTGGTCAGCTGGACAACCCATACTGTGGCACAAGAATAGTGAGATAACCTCATCGTGACGCGTCAAGAGAGATTCATTAAATAAATATTAAAAAATGGCTCATTCCTCTTTCTCTAATAGGAACAGGGAAGCCGCAAATTAAAATTATGGCATACAATCTTAGAAACCGAAACTTCCTGAAGATTTTGGACTTCAGCCCCAAGGAACTCAACTATCTGCTGGACTTGGCCCGCGACTTGAAACGCGCCAAATATACCGGTACCGAACAACCCACCATGAAGGGCAAGAATATAGCCCTCATCTTCGAGAAGACCTCCACGCGTACCCGTTGCTCTTTCGAAGTGGCAGCCAAGGACCAAGGTGCTCACACCACCTACCTGGGACCTACAGGTAGCCAGATTGGCGTAAAAGAGAGCATGAAGGACACTGCACGCGTGTTGGGTCGTATGTTCGATGGTATAGAATACCGTGGTTTTGACCAGGCTACTGTGGAAGAACTGGCCAAATATGCTGGCGTACCTGTGTGGAACGGCCTCACCGCTGAATCGCATCCCACTCAGATCCTTGCCGATTTCCTCACCATTCAGGAACACACCGACAAGCCCTTGAATCAGGTGAAGTTCGCCTACATTGGCGATGCCCGCTACAACATGGGCAATAGTCTTATGGTAGGTGGCGTGAAGATGGGTATGGACATCCGCATCATCGCTCCCAAGAAACTACAGCCCAGCACCGACCTCGTGAAACAGTGCCAGGCTATTGCCAAAGAGACTGGTGCCAAGCTCACCGTTACCGACGATGTGGCCAAGGGTGTGAAAGATCTAGACTTCATCTACACCGACATCTGGGTGTCCATGGGTGAACCCGACAACGTGTGGAAAGAACGCATAGAGATGCTGATGCCTTATCAAGTGAATGCCGAACTGTTGAAGAAAACTGGCAACCCCCACTGCAAATTCATGCACTGCCTTCCTTCCTATCACAACCTGGAGACCAAAGCTGGTCGCGAAGTCTACGAAAAATTCGGCCTCAATGGTATCGAAGTGACTGAGGATGTGTTCGAAAGCGAGAACAGCATCGTATTTGACGAAGCAGAGAACCGCATGCATACCATCAAAGCCGTCATGGTGGCTACGCTGGGTGACTAATTCCTCATCGTCGGAGAGACTGGCCTCGTCGGTACTCCCCGACGGGGCTTTCTTGCTTTTAACGTAGCGTAACATTAGATTGTTTTATTTATAATATCAATAGAAATAATGCTTGCGTGTCGGTTTTTATAATAAATCGATACACAAACTAGTCTTGAACTTGAAATAAATTATTAATTATGAACAAGAAAGTAATTGGTTGGATTATTTCCATTGTACTTACTGCCATTGTTTTCTTAATACCTGTAGACAGTTTTGGCATTGCAGGACTTACTATTGTGGAGAAGCGTATCATTGCGTTGTTCGTCTTCGCCGCTTGTATGTGGATTTACGAGCCTGTGCCTATTTGGACGACCTCGGTGCTTGTAATGGTACTGATGCTGGTGCTTACCAGTAGCAGTATGCTAGCGTTGTTTGTGCCCGAGCCTGGCTTGCCTTCAAACGCCATACCCTACAAGGATATCATGGCTGCTTTCGCCGACCCCACCATCATGCTGTTCATGGGCGGTTTTGTGCTGGCATCGGCAGCCAGCAAATACAAGTTCGACGCTGCTTTAGCAAAGGTGATGATGAAGCCTTTCGGCACAAAACCGACAATGGTGATGCTGGGCTTCATCATTATCACTGCTATTTTCAGCATGTTCATGAGCAACACCGCCACAGCCGCTATGATGCTCGCCATTCTTAGCCCTGTGCTGGCCAAGATGCCTGTGGAAGGCAAGGGCCGTATTGGTATGGCTCTGTCTATTCCTGTTGCTGCCAACATTGGCGGCATGGGTACTCCCATCGGCACCCCTCCCAACGCTGTGGCATCCAAATATCTGGCCGAGGCGGTAGGCAGCCCCGTAGGCTTCGGCAGTTGGATGGCTGTGATGGTTCCTATTGTCATCATTATCCTGTTTGTTACCTGGATTTTCCTCTGCAAGGTGTTTCCATTCCAGAAAGGCCAGCGTCTCAATGTAGAGATTGAGGGTGAGTTCGACAAGAGTCCTCGTGCATGGGTGGTGTATGTCACCTTCATCGTTACCATCCTGTTGTGGCTTACTGGCAAATGGACGCACCTCAATGCCAACGTTGTGGCTCTGATTCCCTTCGCCGTATTCGCTATTACTGGCGTGTTCGACAAAAAGGACCTGCGTAATATTGACTGGGACGTGCTGTGGCTCGTGGCCGGCGGTTTTGCACTGGGTGTTGGTCTGGACAAAACTGGTCTGGCCGCGCACTTGGTGGAGAGTATTCCTTTCCACACATGGCCTGTGATGGCTGTGATACTAGGCAGCGGTCTGCTGTGCTTGCTCATGAGCACTTTTATGAGCAACAGTGCCACCGCCGCTCTGCTCATCCCCATCCTTGCCGCCGTAGCAGCAGGCATGCCGGAAGAACTGTCACCTCTTGGCGGTGCAGCTTCGTTGCTTATCGGTCTGGCTCTTAGTGCTTCTCTGGCTATGGCACTGCCCATCTCCACGCCTCCCAACGCATTGGCATACGCCAAAGGCTTCATCAAACAAAGGGAAATGGCATTGGTGGGCATCTTTGTGGGCATTTTCGGCATGATAGTGGCATATGCCATCCTTTTCACTTTCTGCAAAGCTGGATTCTCCTTCGCGTAATTACCTTTTACTGTTATATTATCATTGATGCATCGATGAAGGTAGCGCAACCTTTTCCGGTGCATCAATGTGTGTTTTATTCAAGCAACAACTTCAATTAATTTGTAACAAAATTGTTATTAACACAATGAGGAAAATATTATTCTTATGCTTGGCTGCAACAATGATGTTGCCCGCCATAGCTCAGGACAAGAATGCCAAGGCAAGCAAAGAAGCCGAGAAGGTAAAAACCATAACCCTGGGCGACAAAGTGAGAGTGGCTCCCTACGGCTTCGTGCGCAACTATATTACGATAGACAGCCGCAATACCTATACCGTTACTGGAGGCGAATACAACATGATTCCTTACGATGAGAACTGGAATATGACAGAGGCAGAGGCACAGGCAACGGGAATGGAACGTACAGACCTTAATGTCATCCCCAAAGCTTATTTCCAAGCACTTACTACACGTTTCGGCCTTAGTCTAGATGGTCCTGTCATCTGGCGTGCCAAGACAAGCGGTAAGTTGGAAGGCGACTTCGGTGGCTTCGGCACCAACAACCATGTGCTGCGCTTACGCCAAGCTTGGATGAAGTTTGTGTGGTGCAACGAGGACGGCCTGCAGAGCGAACTGCTGGCCGGACAGACCTGGCATCCTCTCAGCGGCAGCATCATGCCCGAGGTGCTGGGAATGGCAGCAGGCGCACCTTTCCGTCCTCATAGCCGTACCCCCCAGATTGCCTACACTATGACCATACGGAATGGCGTGGGATTCAGCACCATACTGCTGTGGCAGTTGCAATATAAATACAACGGACCTAGCAACAATGCCGGTGGCACCACTGCCAGTCTCGACTTCGCCAATCGTGCCATGTTACCCGAGGTGTTCCTCGGGCTCCACTATCGCTCCTGCGATGTCTATCTGCAACTGGGAGGCGATATTCAGCCTATCCGTCCCCGCAATTTCCGCACGACCACCCATACGGATCCTGTTACAGGAATCACCACCAGTTATCAACAGAAAACCGACGAACTCTTCTGCTCGGTCACTCCCACCGTCTATTTCCAATACGCCAAGGACAAGTTCAGCTTCAAGAGCCGCTATCTTTTCGCTAGCAACACCAGCCATGTGAACCAGCTGAATGGCTACGGCGTCACTAAGGTGGCCGACGATGGCACCTGGAGTTATGCTCCCATCCACGCTCATATAGCCTATGCCGACTTAGCCTACGGCAAGAAAGTGCGTGGCAATGTGTTCCTCGGCTACATGAAGAACGTAGGTGCCAGGGAGGAACTGCACAATTTTGGCTCTGCTGCCGTCCCCGACTATTACATCTACATGAAAGGCGATAAAAACTTTACTCATCTCGATGGGGTGTGGCGCATCGCACCGAGCATTAGCTACAATGTGAAGGCTTTCAATATCGGTCTGGAATACGAAATTACCGGTGCCAGCTATGGCGATTGGAATTCCGATGGTAGCATCCTGAACAACAGCAACCTTCATACCGTCGTAAACCATCGTATCTGTGCCCTGATGAAGTACAACTTCTAGCTGGCTGCAGCACAATATCACGGGTTTTCTGCACCGGATTCCGTTCAAGTCCCAATAGGGGCCTCTCTGTCCCATGGGCATCTGAACGGGGTCAGCACAGCACCTCATCGCCATCGGCACCTGTTGTGGCGCTGTGACGGCCGTGTCGTCTCCTTGCCTGCATCTAGGGTGGAGCAAAGAGGCAAACACGCTTCATT
>CAMURW010000036.1 GCA_947097635.1 uncultured Bacteroidales bacterium | reverse complement strand
GGACAGCAGTGAAGACAAGAATAACTGCTTCACCATCCAGCGTGTATGTGAATGGCTGGAGAAAGAACGCGAAGCGTTTGGCAGGTCGGGAAAATTAAATGTCTTTTTCACTATTGGAACGCAGAAAGAGGATAGTTCTCAGGCTTTCATGCCCTTCGTAATAGAGAAAAACAACATCTTCAAGCGTGGTGTCACTGTGATGAAAATAGCAGGCTGCGAAAACGGAGACCTGCACGACCCGTTATTCGTCGGCAAAGAATACCGGCGCGAATTCCACGAGGACTACTATCGCGAGCTGTCGCTGTTGCTGCAGGCGGAGAAGCATGTGGACAAAATCATCATCGACGGTCTCAGCGAGCCCATCCTGGGACAGCAGTTCTATTGCGACGAACAGAAAATGCCACAGGCGCTGAGCGACAAGATACCCCCCTTCCGCAAA
Source organism: uncultured Bacteroidales bacterium (assembly GCA_947097635.1). GTDB lineage: Bacteria > Bacteroidota > Bacteroidia > Bacteroidales > P3 > Colimorpha. The sequence goes on along the minus strand of CAMURW010000036.1, from coordinate 9,188 downwards.
GCCTTCGACAATGGCTGCGTAGGCAACATATACAACATGGTGTATTACCGCGACACGATAATAAGCGAATGGCGCGGCCACAAAAAGCAGGAAGTCAAAGCGCTGCTGGGTACTTAAGTTGTTGCCGCCCTGCTTCCTTTCATATTGTTCAGGCAATTGTCCTGCTTCCTTACATATTATTGTCGGGACAACCGTCTTTCTTCTTTTCACTCACTTCCATGGACAGATCGTCTTACATCCTTATCTGCATCCCCTGCCTCTTGGTTGGAGGCACCGAGATGCAAACCCTGCGACTTGTGGAAGCCCTTGTGCAAGGCGGATATCAAGTCGTGGTGTGCTGCTATTTCGAGTACCACTTCAACGTAGTGCAGCAATTCAAGGCCGCTGGTGCCAACGTTGTGTGTCTTTCCGCCTACGGCAAACGTCCGGACTGCCAGCGAAAAATACGTCGTTTCCTGCGCAACGGACTCAAACGAGTGGTAGAGGAATATCATCCTCGCGTCGCGCATGTGCAGTATATGGCACCAGGTGCTCTACCGTTGCTGTATTTGCATCGTCTCAAAGTGCCTACGCTGCTGGCCACTTTGCACACCTCGGCGGACATCTATACGTCGCTGCGTCCCATCCATTTCCTGCAACGGCACTGGGTGCGTGCCTTCACCTGCGTAACGTTGGCGGCCGAGAAAGGTTTCTTTGGCAACAGCAAACTTTACGCCCCACAGTCACCATTGGACAAGCACAACCACTTCACAATATACAATTGTTTGGGTAAAGCGGTGGAAGTATCGGCCGAAAATGCCAGTGCCAACACAGCACACATGCAAGGCAAGGCGCACGGCACCTCTCTCACTCATCCCGTCATCGGCACTGTGCTGCGTCTTGAAAACATCAAGGGAGCCGACCTCGTCATTCCCGCCTTTCACATTGTGCGTAAAACCCTTGCAGAGGCACGACTTATCATTGTCGGCGACGGCAAACTTCGCGATACGATGCAGCAGCAGCAGAGAGACTTGAACCTCCCGGCCGACAGCATCATCTGGACAGGACGCATCACACCGAACCAACTACCCGAACAATATGCCCAAATGGATATTGCTTGGGTGCCCTCGCGCAGCGAAGGCTTTGGTCTTTCCGCTGTAGAAGCAATGGCACTGGGAGTGCCAGTGGTTACTTCGAATATCGGCGGCCTTTCCGAAATAATTACAGATGGAAAGGACGGCATGCTCGTCCCTGCCGAAAACGTAGGCGCACTGGCGGAGAGGACAATAAGCCTGCTACAGGATGCCTCACTGCTTCAAAAGGTGGCCCTGGCAGGCTGCCAGCGTGCACAAGACTTCACTTTCGAGAAATACAAGGCAAACATCCTGTCGCTGTATTCCAAGCTATAATTCCGCTTCCATAGCCGTCCTCTAATAAGACAGACATAGCAACGGTTGCTATTCCAAAATCCACAAAGTGGGCAATCTGGTCAACCTATCGGCATTCCTGGTTCTCACAGCGCTGACGGGAATTTACCTCTTTCGGTATTCCGCACGCGTGAAAGACCCTTTGAACAGCAAGAAATATCTATTGTTCGAAGGCTCGGAGTATGCCCTTCTATGGGTTATGGCCACCAGCACTTTAGCACTCTCGGGCGGCGGAGGCGGACAAGGGGCAGGCACGGGTTTCAACCTGCAGGCCATACGCCTTATGGTGTTAGAGATATTCTTCGTGCTCACCTTCTTCATTGCTACCCGGCCACCCAAGTGGGGCATCGGCACGGTGATGTATCTTATATACCTGTTGTGGATTACCTATACGCTCACCTATGCTCCCAGCACCAGTTACGGATTCCGATACATTCTCAAATACATCTACCCTTTCCTCACCATGCTGGCCTGCAGCGCAATAGTGCGGGATGAAAAGGTGTTCCTTTCCATCTGTGTATGGATGCGCAGGATAGCGCTTGTCAGTGTATTGCTGCTGCTGATACCCATTCCTATTCCGTTCATCCGTGGGCTGTACTGGTATAGCACGGCACTGAATATGCACTATCCCGTGGTGGCGTGCTGCTCCTTGGTGATGTTTTTCTATTATGGCAAGGACTGGAAAGACCTGGCCATTGCCTTGCTCTTCTTCCTGCCCTGCATCCTGGAAGTGCACCGCACAGGACTCCTGTGCATATTCGTAGCCACGGCCATCTTCTTCTTTATGAGGTTCAAACTGTTGTCGTTGCCTTTCATAGCCTTGACTTTGGGCATTGGCGTAGCCATCATTTTCTATGTCCCCAGCTTCCACGAGAAGATGTTCTGGAAAACGGACGAAGCCGGCGAAAAGGTTACCGTGCAGGACCTTCGCGAAGGCAATATCAGCGAAGACGATATCCGCAACAATGGTCGTAAGGCACTCTGGAAGATGCTGGAAGCAAACTTCTACAAAGGGCACGAACTAAAAGGCAGCGGCATCGGCTCCTGCCAGTACTACCTTTACGAGCATTTGAATGGCGTAAAACAAACTCATGGCGACTACATACAGATGCGCTGCGACACCGGTAAGGTAGGCATGTGGCTTTTTATCGCCATCGGCATCGCCGTGTTCCTCCACTGTCTCATTGTGTGCCTCAGTCCTAATCAGCCGGACTATGTCAAAGCCTGCGCCGCAATAGCGGCAAGCAGCGTGGTAGGTCAGTTTTTCGCTATGTACAGCGACAATGCTGTTACCTATACCATGTGCACCACGGGCACCTCGTTCGCCTTCTATGGCATGATGCTGGGCCTCAAAGCCAAAGCCTGCCAAGTATGAAGTTTGGCACCTGTCACCATCACCCATCCCTTGGTTCTAATGCTCTCTGTAGTCATACCATTATTTAACAAGCAAGACACCATCCTACGAGCGTTGCGTTCTGTTCTTGAGCAAAGATTAAAGCCAGACGAGGTCATTGTTATTAACGACGGCAGCACGGATAACAGCCTCTCACGGCTGAAAGTGCTGGCAGCGAAATATCCGGTCATTAAAATCTTCTCTCAGTCCAACCAAGGCGTCTCTTCCGCACGTAACCGCGGCATCGCAGAAGCACAGGGCGACCTGCTGGCATTCCTGGATGCCGACGACAGCTGGCATCCTGCCTTTCTTGCCACGCTATACGCACTTAGCACACAATATCCACAGTGCGATGTTTTCGCCGCAGGCTATGAGCAAGTGGACAAGCATGGCACGCATCACCGAGTTAGCATCAACCGCATCCCATTCGAGGGCGAAGAAGGCATCCTGTACAACTATTTCGACGTTGCTGCCCACAGCCATCCCCCCATCAATTCCTCCTCCATCATGGTGAGAGCCAACGCCATAAATGCAATAGGCGGCTTTCCCGTGGGCGTAGGCCAAGGCGAAGATTTGCTCACTTGGGCACGTCTGGCTGCAGGATGCCAGTTAGCATACCACCGCGCCGTGTTGTCTTATTTCTATACTGGAGCCGAAGGCGAAATGGACATTCCCAAACGCATCCCCCGCCCCGACGACGTAGTGGGACACGAACTTGCCAACCTTCACGACAAACATCCAGACATACCGGGGCTAACAGACTATATTGCCCACTGGCACAAAATGCGTGCCAGCATCTACCTGCGTCTTCAAGGCTATGAAAAAAAATGTAGACAAGAAATCACCCTAACACGCATCTGGACCCCCAGCACAAAACACCTCGTCTTCTATAACATCCTCCTCATTCTTCCCTACATGCTAAGGATGAAACTGCTAAACAAAATCAGATAGCGCCTTCCTCACTTGTACCTTGGATGCATTAGCAAGATGAGACTTCAATAATTCAACGTGCATATATCACTTACATATACACTCATAAACGACTTGAATTCTGCAAGTTAGAAAGCACAAACCACGCGACGAGTAATGGCATGGGTCGAGAATGAGTCGAGAATGAGTCGAGAATGGGTCGAGAATGGGTCGAGAATTCCCGAAGCAGTCTCGGTGCAAGCCAGGCGCAGCGGCGACCGCCTCCATGGCGAAACGGTACGCAGTTTGCCCACCACCACCACCTTGCTATCGGTGGTCAGAGCTTTGCTTTCTCTACATCCCGTAGCCTTTGCGATTAGGACATTCTACCAACTATCATATGGATTATCCGTGGCTTCAGCCACGGGGAGTCATTGATAACGACCTATCAAGTATTTTGCGGATATTCATTACCTTTAGCCCCATGTCCCCAATTATCATATTTGCTTTCAATCGTCCTGTTACCACAGAGAAGCTCCTGGCCAGCCTTATTCGCTGCAAAGAATGTGCCGACAGCGAGTTGTATGTCTTTATCGACGGTCCGCGCCACGATACAGATCAGAACAATGTTGAGCGTACTATCGCTTTGTTCAACAACCGCGACGAATTCGGCAAGAAAATCGTCAACATCTCCGAGAGGAACAAAGGCCTTGCTGCTTCTATCATCGACGGCGTATCGGAAGTGATGAAGACGCACGACAGTGCCATAGTGCTGGAAGACGACCTCGTTGTCACACACGACTTTCTACGCTTCATGAACAATGCGCTGGAAGCCTATCGCGATAGACAAGACATCTGGTCCATCAGCGGCTATACCCCCGACATCGATATTCCCGAGAGTTACGAACACGACCTCTTTCTGGTGCCGCGCGCACAGAGCTGGGGCTGGGCAACATGGCGCAACAGATGGGAACAGGCAGACTGGGACGTAAAGGACTTCGACAGCATTGCCAACGACAAGCATCAGCAGGAAGCCTTCAACGAGGGAGGAAGCGACTTGTACCTAACGCTGGACATGGAGCGCCACCACAAAATAGAGAGCTGGGCGGTGCGCTGGGCGTATGCTGGTTTTCGTCACAATGCCTACACCGTGAACCCCATCGCCAGCAAGGTACGCAATATTGGCACTACCTACAGCAATGCGCACAGAGGCTGGAACGACAGCCGCCACAACGTAGTCCTCTCTCCAATCAAGATAACGATGGAGCCAGACATACAGCCTGACGACAACATCATAGCCACGTTCAAAGCACACCACGACCCAGGTCTCGTCAGCCGCATAGGCTACTTCCTTCGCCGCCACGGTCTCGGCTATGGTTTTCTAAAAGAGATGATGAGAAAATAGATTGAGCACATCGGTTCCATCACAAAAACCACATGACCTATATGAACCTAATAAACCTTTAGCGTGTTTTTCGTCGTCTCCAAAGTCCTGAAATTTCTCATCATGCCTTTTTCCTGGGCCATAGGGCTCCTGATAGCTACATACTTCGTGCGAAAACACAAGGGCTGGAAAAGGGGACTGTTCATAGCCGCCATCGTTATCCTGCTGGTCTTCACATGCCGCCCGCTCCTGCAGGTGGCTCAGTATCAGCGCACCAAGGCATACGCCACGCTACTGCCCCCCAAGCCTCACTATAAAGCGGCAATAGTGCTGGGAGGCTTCGGCAAGAGAATGGATGCCACTACCGTTCAGTTTGTCCCGTTCCGCGACAGAAGTCCGCGACTTTTCGAAGCCATAAGACTGCAAAGGATGGGCGTGGTGGATAAAATACTGATTACAGGAGATGAATGCATAGCCGCGGACAAAAAGGGCAACACTACCGCCCATCTCTTCCTACAATACATGCAACAATTGGGAATAGCGGACAGCAGCATACTGCTGGAGCAGCACGCACGCAACACACGTGAAAACGCCACATTCTCCATCGCCATATTGGACAGCCTGAACATACCGGCAGACAGTTGCCTGCTGATAACCAGCGCCAGTCATACCAGCCGCTCACTGGCATGCTTTCAGGCGCAGGGGTGGAATGTGGACTGCTACGCCACAAACATCTACCCCAAGCCACAAGGTCTCACGTGGAACAACTACCTTCCTTCGGGCCAAACCATCATTGACTGGGAAGAACTTATCAACGAATATCTTGGCGAACAAATCTACAAGATAGTAGGCTATAACTAATGCCACCATCGCCCATAATCCACCACCTGATGAAAACTGTCACTTTCGCCATCCCCTGTTACAACGTAGAAAAATGCGTGTCCAAATGTCTGGACAGCATCCTTTCTGCCCACATGCACGACGATATCGAAATCCTTGCCATCAATGACGGCAGCAAAGACGGCACCGCTGCGCTGCTGCATGCCTACGAGAGGAAGCATCCCGATGTTATCCGCGTCATCGACAAGCAGAATGGTGGCTGGGGTACCGTGGTGAACATGGCCATACAGGAAGCGCAGGGCAAATACTTCAAGGAAATAGATGCCGACGACTGGGTGGACACTGAGAACATTCCCCACTATATCCAGAAACTCAAAGAGGAGGACGTGGACTATGTCGCCAACAGCTTCCGAGAAATCAACATCCATACAGGGGATACAAAGCGATGCACCTTTAACGAACAGCTCTGCAATAAGGTACACGATATCAGGCTGTTCTGGGAGCAGACCCCCGACTCGTGGGGCTTTCCCATCCACTGCATCACCTACAGCACCCAGTTTATCAGGGACATAAAACTCACCGTAGGGCCACGATACTACACCGACTTCGAGTATTTCCTCAAGTCCATGCCATACGTTAAAACGCTCTACATGACGAACATAGATGTCACTGTCTATGCACGTGGCAACGACGAGCAGAGCACTGGTGCCAAAGGCTATGCCAAACATTATCACGACATGGCAGAGTTGGTGCTACGTTTGGCACAGTTCTACGACGAGCTTCCAGCACACACACTGCCGCAAATACGCGAAGCAATACACCGCACCATCGCAGGCGCATGTTCATTGGCCTACGAAGTGATGATGTCGCCCATTTATGCCGGCAAAGACCCCTTTGTGCTGTCCAACCTTCAAGAGTTCGACCATGCGCTGACGCAATATCCCACCTTCTATAACGACAGCGGGCAAACAAAGAAACGCGGCATCCGCTACATCCGCCTATGGCGAAACACCGGCTTCAACATCCTCACTCTCCGCAAATATAAAACCCAACAGAAATAACATCTTTCCCTCTATCGCCCACCACCTCACACATGATACCCAAAGTAATACATTACTGCTGGTTCAGCGGCGACCGGTTGCCAAAGAGCATCCAAAGATGCATAGGCAGCTGGAAGCGCATAATGCCAGACTATAAGATAAAATGTTGGGGCAAAGACAGTTTCGATTTCAACAGCGTGCCATTTGTACGGGAAACGATGATAGCAAAGAAATATCCCACAGCGGCTGACTACGTAAGAATGTATGCTCTATACACGGAAGGTGGCATATATCTGGACTCGGATGTAGAAGTGCTATTGCCCTTTGACACGCTACTGGCAAACGCTTTTTTCTCTGGCACGGAAGCTTTCTATTGCAACAATAAACCCAACTACAGAATCGAAGGAGCCATTATGGGCTCTATTCCTGGTCATCCTTTTATCAAAGCGTGCATGGAGCATTACGCAAGCAGCCGTTTCATAAACTCCGATGGTACAAGGAACACAGAAGTGCTTCCTTCCAGGATGTCGCGAATTGCAGAACAACAATGGGGGTACAAAAGAGAAAATAATTATCAACATCTGCAAGATGATATTGTAATTTATCCAACTTCATATTTCACGAATACCCTAATCCCGGACACCTCCGATAACAGTCGTTTATACGCCATTCATCGAAACGCCGCTAGCTGGATGGACTTTGCGGACAGGGGTAAACTCTTCCATTTTTGCAGGAAGCACGACCTGATGAACTTTTATCATTGGGTAGAGAGGATAAAAAAGTAATACAGTGCAGAACGAACACAGATATCCGCCACCCACAAAGAAACTACAGAAAGGATATATTGTCCTGGCTGTCGTGCTATTTGCTGTTATCTTCGTACCTGCGGTGGTAAAGAAAATCTCACAACAAAAGGCATCTGCAACCATCTGCGAAATATCCGACAGCCTCTTCGCACAAGAGATTGCAAATTACTCGGATAGCTTTCATAAACTACAAAGCGGGAGACGCAACAATGACAACAGTCACAAAGAGAGCCATTACCCTTATAATACTTATAATAAAAACGCCGCTTTCCCGAGAACGGAAACCAAAGAAAGCAATACCACACCACACAGATACAATCGTGCTCCCGCACGTGAAGACCTACATTTCGACATCAATAAGGCGGATAGCATCGACCTTGTTCAACTGAGAGGCATTGGGCCTTCCTATGCCCGTCGCATCATCAGGTATCGCGAAAAACTAGGAGGCTATGCCAATGTCGAGCAGCTTCAAGAGGTGTATGGAATGACCGAAGAAACCTACAAAGCCATTGTGCCTCATCTGTTCACTTCTACGCGTCCCTACAGGCTGATCGACCCCAATACCGCCAGCCTGCAGCAACTACGCAGCCATCCCTATCTCAATTACTATCAAGCACGTGCCATCATAGATTGGCGTCACAAAGGTCACAGTTTTCATTACGCCGACGACCTGAGAGCCATACCGCTGCTGGACGACAGCACCCTCGCCAGATTATCCCCCTACCTAACATTCACTACCAACTAGTATGGCAGAGGCGCACTATTCAATAATACCTCATAAGCCCAATACTAAAGAACTTCCCCTCTCATGTTTCTTCTCGTCGCTTCTGGTGATTTCTTCGGCACATACGGCGGCGGACAGGTATATGTTCGCAATCTTGCTGACGAATATATCCGCCAGGGAGTGGGGTTTGCTATCATTTCTTGCTGTCCCTCTTTCCCTCTCACGGCAGAAAAGCGGTACTACAAAGGCATATCAGTTTACCAGATAAGCACAAGGGGAGACATCAAGTCATTACTCAAAGAACTGAATCCCAGCATAGTGCACATCAATGGCGAGAAGCCACTCCTCGCCCGTACTTGCAAAGAACTATGCATCAAAAGCATAGTGACAGCGCATCATGGAGGCATTCTATGCCCCGAAGGTGCTATGCTGAACACACGAGACGAGATTTGCCGCATCGAAGCGAACTATCACGACTGCCTGCACTGCTATCTAAGAAACATCCCCATGGGACTTTGCTGGTATCCCCTGCTGCGGCACTACAGCCAACGGCATTACTGCAAGATAGGAACAAGGCTGCGCAAGAGGAAATTCGTACCCGTCCTTTCTCCCATCGGTGAAGCAGGACTGTCCGTAACAGAAAAGCTGAGGGCCTGGCTGCAGCTTTACCATAATGCCGATATGTT
>CAMURW010000035.1 GCA_947097635.1 uncultured Bacteroidales bacterium | reverse complement strand
GTCCTGTCGCCAACATTGAAGTAAACAATATAATGGAAATACAGATTACTCGCACTTTCGATCTGCTGGACAATCTGGTAATCAACTATCCCAAGGATGACATTCTGGCGGGTAAAAGCAACGGCGAATGGGTAAAATACAGTGCACACGACTACTATAAGTTCGCTCATTTTTTGGCCTACGGCCTCATTGAGTTAGGCCTTCAGCCGAGCGACAAAGTGGTTACGATATCGCAAAACTGCCCCGAGTGGAACTTCGTGGACATGGCGTTGGCGATGAATGGTATTATCCATGTGCCCGTGTATCCCACGCTCTCTACCGAGAACTATCTGCACATCGTGCGCCATAGCGAAGCCAAATTGATAATAGTGAGCAACAGGGTGCTGATGAACCACATACGGCCTACGTTGGAAGAACTGAAAAAAGCAGGCGACTTCGTACCCGATGTGTATACCATGAACAACATTGAAGGCGAGAAACGTATTCTGGACATTCTGGAGATGGGCATTGCCAGTCGCGACAAGAACCTTGCCGTTCTGGAGCAGCGCAAGGACAATGTGCATCCGGACGACTGGACCTCGCTCATTTATACCAGCGGCACTACAGGACTGCCAAAAGGTGTGATGCTGAGCCATCGCAATCTTTGTACCAACTTTTTGGCGCACAGCAAAGTACAGATTATGGACAGCAGCTGTAAGGTACTCTCCTTCCTGCCCCTCAACCATGTGTACGAGCGCAGCATGAATTACCATTATCAATACCTTGGCATCAGCATCTACTATGCCGAAAGCATCGGCACCATACAGCAGAATATGGCCGAGATACACGCCGATGGCTTCTGTGCCGTGCCACGGGTGTTGGAAATGGTGTATGACAAGCTGTATGCAGCCGGCAAAGATTTCAGCGGCATCAAAAGACGCATCTACAACGGCGCTTTCAAGCATGGCGTCAAGTTCGACTATTCGCGTCAGCGCTGGGGGATCTGGTACCGAATGATGCAACGTGTATACGACAAACTGGTGTACAGCCAATGGCGTGAGCTATTCGGCGGTCACAGCCTTGTCATCATCACCGGCGGCAGCAGTGTGCAGGAACGCATCGTGCGTCTCTTCAGCGCTGCCGGCATGAATATTTACGAAGGCTACGGTCTTAGCGAAACATCGCCAGTGATAGCCGTGAACAACCCTCACGACGGATACGTGAAGATAGGCACCGTTGGCCCCAAACTAAGCGGCACAGAGTTGAAGCTGGCCGATGATGGCGAAATCCTCACACGCGGTCCCCAGGTGATGCTGGGCTATTACAAGGACCCCGAATACACGTCGCAGGTGCTGGACAACGACGGCTGGTTCCATACTGGCGACGTGGGCCGGCTCGAAGATGGCATGTACCTGAAAATCACCGACCGCAAGAAGGATATTTTCAAACTCAGTGTCGGCAAGTACGTGGCACCGCAGATTCTGGAGAACAAGATTTGCGAGAGCGAGTTTATAGACCAGATGATGGTGGTGGGTGCCAACGAGAAAGTGGCTGCAGCCATCATAGCCCCCAACTTCAACACCCTTCACTACTGGGCACTAAAGCATCATCTGCACTTCCGCGACAACAATGTGCTGATAGCCATGCCCGAGGTGGTGAAAAAATATCACGACATCATCGAGGAGTTCAACAAAGGATTCGCTCCTCACGAGCAAGTAAAGAAATTCCGCCTGGTGGCCGAGGAGTGGACCAGCCAGAATGGCCTGCTTTCTCCCACGATGAAAATCAAACGCAGCGTGTTGCTGAAAAAATACGAGAGCCTGATAGCGGACATCTACGAGCACACCGATGCCCAGCCCAAGAAAGGTCTCCTCAGCGGCCTCCGAGGTGTCGAGCTCCCCAGCATCAAGTTCCCTCGTTTCGGTGGCAGCAACAACTGATAGTCCGCAAGATGTCCTAACAGTAACGAATAAGGGATGCGAATGCAGTCCTCAAAGAAGTCGCCGCTGCGTCTCGTGTGCACCGATAGTGCGTCGGAAGTTTCCGACCCATTTCCGACCCATTTCCGACCCATTCTCGACTTTTCCACTACCTGACGCGCGGATTGACTCCGTTCCGTCTGCTATTTGAACTTTGGCGAAAAAAATAGAACTTTAATTTCGCGCAGCCATACCCAGTCATCTTCGGCAAAGAAACACGTAGTCCCGCCTTCTTCTGCCTGTACTCTCACTTCCTTTGTACGCTTGCCTCACATCAAGGATTAACTTGTTCCGTTTTTTGTGCGATTTTCTCGGAAAAGGCTTTGTCTCGTGGGAGAAAGAGGAACGTATGCGTTGGGATTCTTGTGCGTGCCTTGTCGAAAACATTTCTCTCTTTCAGCGCCTTAGCATGTAATGCCACTTCTGGGATAAAAAAAATTTTGCCGTATGGCAAAAAAGTAGTATTTTTGCAGTCAAATTTGATTCGCCATAGCGTATGATTGTCCAATGGTGTAATGGTAGCACAACAGATTTTGGTTCTGCCAGTCCAGGTTCGAGCCCCGGTTGGACAACAGAAAGAAAAGTCTCTTAACGCAACGTTTGGAGGCTTTTTTTTCACTACCCGCCGCCGCTCTGCCAGGTAGGCGTTATGCTTTTGCAACAAACATATTATGAAACACAATAAAGTCCTAATTATATATACAGGCGGTACTATCGGCATGGTGCAGGACGAAAGCGGAGCCCTGCATCCTTTCACCATGGACCGTATCTACGATGCCGTACCCCTGCTGCATCGCTGCAGCTACGACATCGACTCTTGCCAACTGGACAACATCATCGACTCGTCGAATATGACACCCGATTTCTGGGTGGACATCGCCGACATCATAGAGCGCGAACACGACCATTACGACGGTTTCTGCGTGCTGCACGGCACCGACACTATGGCCTACAGTGCTTCGGCACTGAGCTTTGTGTTCGAGAACCTAAGTAAACCGATAGTGCTGACAGGGTCGCAGTTGCCACTGGGTATGCTACGCAGCGATGGACGCGACAACATCATCGATGCTCTGGAGATAGCCAGCGGCAACTATGGCAACATTCCCGAGGTGTGCGTGTTCTTCGAGGATCACCTGTTTCGTGGCAATCGTAGCACCAAAGTGAGTGCGGAAAACTTCGATGCATTCCACACCTACAACTATCCAGCCTTGGCCGATGCCGGCATAAACATCCACATCTATAGGGAATATGTGTCGCCTATGCCGCCGGAACATGCCCCGCTGATTGTACGCAAGGGATTCGACCGCAATATCGCCGTACTGAAGTTGTTTCCCGGCATCACCTCCTCGGTAGTGAATGCAGTGCTGAGCACCCCTAATCTGCGTGGCGTGATATTGGAGACCTACGGCAGCGGCAATGCACCTACGGGGGCCTGGTTTCTGGACGTGCTGAGGGAAGCCATAGATCGTGGCATCCTGATTATGGACGTCACTCAGTGCAAGGCTGGTAGCGTGAAACTGAAGCAATATGAGGCTAGCGTGGGTATGGAACGTCTGGGCGTGCTGAGCGGACACGACATCACCATAGAAGCTGCTGTCACCAAGATGATGTATATTCTGGGCAGCTACGGCAACGACCGTGCATTGGTGCGTCGCCTGATGGAGACTTCGCTGCGAGGCGAAATGACGGTGCTGTGATTGTTTTTTCCTAATCAAATTACTTCCTTATGACATTAGAAGATTTTGCCGATAAACTGAAAGAACTGAAAATACTGATAGTGGGCGATGTGATGATAGACTCCTACATGTGGGGCAGCGTCACACGTATCTCGCCCGAAGCCCCGGTGCCCGTAGTAGCCATAGACCATCGCGAACAGCGGCTGGGAGGTGCCGCAAACGTGGCTCTGAATATCGAAAGCCTGGGTGCCACACCCTATATCTGCTCTGTGCTGGGCAACGACGATGCCGGCAAGACGTTCCTCAACATCATGTATCAGCACGAGATGGACAAGCGTGGCATTCTGAACAGCGACGATCGCATCACAACGGTGAAAAGCCGCGTGATAGGCAACAATATGCATCTTGTGCGTGTGGACGAAGAGACCACACGTCCCCTGACAGCACTGGACGAGGAAGAACTGATAACACGCGCGGAACGCATCGTGAAGATGATGCACATTGACGCCATTATCTTTCAGGACTACGACAAAGGATGCATCACCCCCCGCGTGATAGATGCCGTGACAGCAATGGCGCAGCGCAAACATATCATTACCACAGTGGACCCCAAGCATCGCAACTTCAAGCACTATCACGATGTGACGCTATTCAAGCCAAACCTGAAAGAACTGAAGGAGGGCATGAACATAGAAATCGACGACGGCGACCCTCAGGCCATGCAGATGGACCTGGACAAAGCGGCCATCATGCTGCACGAGCAGCAGCGCATTGAGGCGGTCTTCATCACCCTTAGCGACAAGGGTATTTATGCCTGCGATTTCCGTGGCAAGGAACCCACCAGCATACTGCTGCCGGCGCACCTTCGCACCATCAGCGATGTGAGCGGCGCCGGCGACACTGTAATCAGCGTGGCCACGGTGGCACTGGCGGCGGGGATGGGGTTGAACGACGTGCTGCGCTATGCCAACATGGCCGGTGGCATAGTGTGCGAACAAGTTGGCGTAGTGCCCATAGACCGCGACCGCTTGCTGCGCGAGTTGGAAGCAATACCGCAGAAGTAGGCAGGCGGTTATGTGAAAATGACGGCTTCGCGCATAATAAAAGTGATGCGAAGCCGTTATTATTTATACTACCCAAACAAGATTAATAATGCACTGCAAGCAGGCAATACTACTCCTCGCCATCTTCCTGACCAGCGCTATGGGCACCAAATGCACGCATGCACAAATCACCAACCTCGCCGCCTTCGACAAAAAGAAGATACATTTCGGCATACAGATAGGCTACACGCAATCTAAGTTCGACCTATACTATACCGAGGATGCCAACGTGCGCGACAAAGAACTGGGCACGACGAGCTACTACACTCCTGGTTTCCACATCGCCGTGCTGGTTCCAGACTTGCGGTTGGGCAACTACTTCAACCTGCGCCTGATGCCTGGCGTCACGCTGGTAAACCGCAACCTTTCCTATACCTGGCAGGAAGACTTCAGCCACACACTGAAGAATCTGGATGCCAAACGTACCGTGGAGAGCGTATATGGCGATATACCGCTGGATCTGAAATTCCGATCCATGCGCTGGCGCAACTTTCGCCCCTATCTCACCATAGGCCTCAGCTATGGCTTCGACTTTGCCTCGCTGCGCAACAACAAGAACCATGATGACGAGTCTATCGTGAAGCTAAAAACGAGCGACTTTCGATATACGACAGCCCGCGGTTTCGACTTCTATCTGCGTTATGTGAAATTCGCCATAGAGATAAAGATGTCCTTCGGTCTCAACGACCTTCATGTGGACGATTCCGACTTGTATTCGCAAAGCGTCGTTTATCTGAACAGTCGTACGCTGACCATAGGTTTCCTCTTCGAAGGGTGACGGGTGGATGGCAGACGAGGCACGGCGAAAATGACTTTCCCGTCGCATATAGGCGATGAATGCCGCCGATGGATGGTGATCAACAACTGTTGAAGAATGACAATACTGGAAAACATAGAGCTCTTGCCGGAACAATATCACGTGCCCCGGTTGCGACAGGAAGTCGTGGCAAAGCTTCTTCGCATGAGGACGGAGGACGTGGGCGTGGTAGAGGTGGTGAAACGCAGCCTGGATTCGCGTCGCGGTGTGCGCTACCGTGCCACGCTGTGTGTGTACAGAAAGGACGAGGCCCCCATACCTGCAGATTTTTCCATGCCCTACCAAGATGTCAGCAACCGTCCTTCGCTCATCATCGTGGGGGCGGGGCCGGCAGGTCTTTTTGCCGCCTTGCAGGCTTTGATGGTGGGGCTGAACCCCATCATTATCGAACGCGGCTATCCCGTAGAGCAGCGCAAGCAAGATATTGCCCAGATGGCACGCAACCACGTTGTGAATCCCGACAGCAATTGGTGCTTCGGCGAAGGAGGCGCGGGAACCTATAGCGACGGCAAACTCTACACCCGCAGCACCAAGCGCGGCGATGTTTCCGCTGTGTTGAAACAATTCGTGCTGCATGGCGCGAATCCAGAAATCCTCGTCGATGCGCATGGACATATTGGCACGGACAAACTTAGTGGCATTATCGCCAACATCCGAAAGACCATTCTTGACCACGGCGGACGTTACTGCTTCGGCACACGTGTTGCTGACTTCATCGTGAAGGGCGTGAAGGGCGATTCTCACGTCGTCGGCGTGATAGACAGCAACGGCAACCGCTACGAAGGCGTGGCGGTGATACTGGCAACGGGACACAGTTCCCGCGACATTTACCAGCTGTTCCACAACAAAGGTTGGCAATTGCAGGCCAAACCTTTCGCCATGGGCGTGAGGGTGGAGCATCCGCAGCAGTTGATAGACAGCATACAGTATCACTCTCCTCGCCCCAGTCGTCTCCTTCCGCCGGCCTCCTATAGTCTCGCAACTCAGGTGAGCGGACACGGCGTGTTCTCGTTCTGCATGTGTCCGGGAGGGGTGATAGTGCCTGCCGCGACGGATATGGAGCAGCAGGTGGTGAACGGCATGAGCGACAGCCGACGCAGCAGCCCTTGTGCCAATAGCGGCATCGCAGTGACGGTGGGGTTGGACGATGTGCCGGAATATGCTCGATATGGTCCACTGGCGTTGCTGAAATTTCAGCAGGACACGGAGCAGCGCATGTTTCAGTTGTCGCAAAGTATCGATGCCCCCAGCCAGCGTCTCACGGACTTCTGCGAGGAAACCATATCGCAGCACCTCAATTCCAGCCACTATCTGGGCCGCAGTTTTAGTGCCCCCTTGCACCAGTTGCTGCCACCCTTCGTGGTACGCTGCCTGCAACAGGGCTTCCGTGACTTCGGCCGCAAGATGCGTGGCTTCTACACCAGCCAAGCCAACATATTGGCCGTGGAAAGCCGCACATCCTCGCCTGTTCGCATCCCGCGCGACGAACATTACCAGCACCCTCAGCTGCGATGCCTCTTCCCTTGCGGTGAAGGTGCCGGATATGCGGGCGGCATAGTGTCTTCCGCCCTCGACGGCATCAACTGCGTCAACGAACTTTCTGCTTTGCTTGGCGGTAGCCTGTCAATGGATGGCTGCCGATAGCAGGCAGCATCGCGTGGCCGCTCCCACACCATGCAGGTTTTACAAACTATAACGAAACTCACGAACTGTTATGGACTTTGATCTACAATCCCACTTTGCCCCCATGGGCGACCAGCCCGAAGCCATCCGCGAGCTTGTGGACGGCCTACATCGAGGTCAGCGTGCACAAGTGCTGCTGGGCGTTACGGGCAGTGGCAAAACCTTCACGGTAGCCAATGTCGTCCAGCAGGTGAAACGCCCCACATTGGTGATGAGCCACAATAAGACCCTTGCGGCGCAGCTCTACGGCGAGTTCAAGCAGTTCTTTCCACACAACGCCGTAGAATACTTCGTATCCTACTACGACTACTACCAGCCAGAAGCCTACATCCCCTCCACCAATACCTATATAGAGAAAGACCTTGCTATCAACGACGAGCTGGACAAGTTGCGCCTGCGTGCCTCGTCTGCCTTGCTCAGCGGACGGCGCGATGTTATTGTGGTCTCTTCGGTATCCTGCATCTATGGCATTGGCAATCCCGCCGAGTTCAAGCGCGGCACCGTCCATGTCAAGGTGGGAGACAAAATGAAGCGTGACGAGCTGTTGATGCGTCTGCTGGATGCGCAATATGTGCGCAACGAAATAGAGTTCGTAAACGGACGTTTTCGCATCAAGGGCGACACCGTGGACATCTATCCCTCCTTTGCCGACTTTTGCTACCGCATCTGTTTCTGGGACGACGAAATAGAATGCATAGAAAGCTTTGACCCTGTGGCTGGCATCACGTTGGAAAAGCTGCAGGATGCCACCATATACCCTGCCAGCAACTTCCTGACTTCCAAAGACAACATCGCCACGGCACTATTGCAGATACAGCGCGATATGTTTGAGCGGCGCGACTACCTGGAGTGCATGGGCAAACACTTGGAGGCAAAGCGACTGGAGGAGCGAGTCAACTACGACTGCGAGATGATACAGGAACTGGGCTACTGCAGCGGCATAGAAAACTACAGCCGCTACTTTGACGGACGTGCCCCTGGCAGCCGCCCTTTCTGCCTATTGGACTATTTCCCCGACGACTTCCTGCTGGTGATTGACGAAAGCCACGTCACCGTGCCGCAAATCAACGCAATGTATGGCGGAGACCGCAGCCGCAAGACGGCATTGGTGGAATATGGTTTCCGCCTGCCTAGCGCGCTGGACAACCGCCCTCTCAAATACGAGGAGTTCTACAACCTCACCGGACAGACCATCTACATCAGTGCCACTCCTGCAGAGTACGAACTAAAGGAAAGCGAGGGCGTGGTGGTGGACCAGGTGATACGTCCCACGGGCTTGCTGGATCCCGTGGTGGAGGTGAGGCCCGCCGTAAGCCAAGTGGACGACCTGCTGGAGGAGATAGACGACGTGGTGAAGAAAGGCGAGCGCGTACTCGTTACCACGCTCACCAAGCGCATGGCGGAGGAAATGAGTAACTACCTGCTGAATTTGGGCATTAAGACGGCCTACATCCACAGCGATGTGGAGACGCTGGAACGTGTGGAAATCATGCGCGAACTGCGCATGGGAGGCTATGATGTGCTGGTGGGCGTGAACCTGCTGCGCGAAGGCCTGGACCTGCCGGAAGTGTCGCTGGTGGCGATACTGGATGCCGACAAGGAAGGCTTCCTGCGTAGCGACCGCGCATTGATACAGACCATAGGACGCGCGGCGCGTAATGTGCATGGACGTGCCATTCTCTATGCCGATCGCATCACCGGCAGCATGAAGCGCGCCATCGACGAGACGAACCGCCATCGCGAGAAGCAGATTCGCTATAATCTGGAGCACCATACCGTGCCGCGGCAAATAGTGAAAAGCATGGAGAATATTTTGGGACAGACATCGGTAATAGAACGCGCCGCCGCCGAAAGTGACGATTTCATACCCTCGATCCAACCCGACATAGGCGGCGCAAATATAGCCGCGTCGCCATACGCCCTCAATGTCCCGGCTCATTTCGATGCCGACCGCATCGCCAGTCGCGCTGCCGACAATGGCAACTCAGAGGCTGCAACGCATAAAATGCGCGGCAGCCACAACAGCAACTACCACAATGCACCTCCGCAGACACGTTGCGCCATACCCTCGCAGAAAGGACCGGGAACGGTGCCCCCCTTCGGGCAGAAGGAAGCACTGAAACCCTATCCTAAGACCTCGCGCAGCAAAGGCGAGCAGCCGCTGTTCGGCATCGACAAGAACGACCCGCATCTCAGCCAGCTGTCCGAAGAAGAGTTGCTGCACGACAGGCTTTCCGTGTCTGCAAACGACGACCTGTGGGACGAAGCCCCTCGCCACAGTGCAAGCGACAGCGGCGTAGGCTATACCAAAGTGGATAGCCGCACCAAAGAGCAGTTGAGGAAAGATATTCGAGAAGCACAGCGCAAGATGCAGATAGCAGCCAAAGAGATGGACTTCCTCGCTGCCGCCAAGTACCGCGACGAAATCAAAGCCATGCAAGAACTGCTGGAAACTGCTCGTGGCAGCTAAACGGCAAAATAATAATAGATGCGTGCCTCATATCCCCATACCTGGTACAACGCCGTGAACACAAGAGAAATTAAAAGGATGTATTGTATTTACAATCAGTTCTTTATGTTATTTATTATATTTGGCTTAGGTCAATAGTCAGCATAGTATCAGAGCATTC
>CAMURW010000034.1 GCA_947097635.1 uncultured Bacteroidales bacterium | reverse complement strand
CCAGTTCCTTGTCATCCATCAAGGGGAAATGGTCGCCGATGTAGCGTCGCCGCTGATAAAAGAAGCCCTGCTGTCCTTTGCCGTCTCCCTGCTCGTCCTGCACCATTACACGATGCAGACGGTTGACAAGATGTATGTTGAATGGGTTGCTGCCGGTGGTGAAGAGCATGGGCAGCATGGGTGTAATAGCGAAAAGGCTGCAGAAGAAGTCGTCGAGACAGTAAATGTGCTCTATCACATCCAGTCCCAGCAGGCCGTCGGGCAGCACGCCGTTGTCCTCGCACCATTGTCTCAGTCGCTCTGCGTCGCCTTGCACGACCGCGTCCGGTGCCAGCCCCGTGGCGGAGGCAATGACAGACACCGCCTGCACCGCCTTGGGATTGTGATCCACATAAATAACCTGTTTCACCCCTTTCTCCTTGAGATACATGCTCAGGAAGCCGTGTCCACCGCCGTAGTCCACCAGCGTTAGTTCCCTGGCGGGACGTCCTATCATCTCCAGCAGTTCATCCACCACACGCTTATAGATGTCGAAATAGTAATCGATGTTCGGCATCATGTTCTGGATATACTCAAGGCTGTAGCCGCTGAGCGGCAGTTCGTCGAAACGAAGATGGCGTATGCTTTCCAGAAGTGACATGGCGTAATGGATATATGTGATTGTAGAGAAGTCTGATTGCCTTTGTTGAACAGAACGTGGCCTTTTTTCACTTTTGGACGTGCAGCAGCAGGCGAAAAAGTGGGTTATGACAACGTGTGACTTCAAAAAATGGAATCTGCTGCGCTCCAAAGGAACGATAGTAGTGCTCTACGGAGGGCAGCATGCTGCCCTCGAAGTCGAAGCAGCCACAGCGCGAGGAGAAATATCGTATGCTCAGCCAGATGAGCAGGTCTGCCGCATTCTGAACCCTGTTTTCCGGGTTCTGGCACATAATCAGCGCATGCGTGCTGTGGTCGTCGTAGACGTAGAATGTGGCCGCTG
The DNA here is from genome assembly GCA_947097635.1 of uncultured Bacteroidales bacterium. Lineage (GTDB taxonomy): Bacteria > Bacteroidota > Bacteroidia > Bacteroidales > P3 > Colimorpha. The sequence continues at coordinate 9,008 of CAMURW010000034.1, read as the reverse complement.
CCACTTTCCCTTGCCCATCTTCCACTGCCAGTATCACCCCCTGCCGACGCGCTATAGCAGCGTGGCACACCTGTTTTATCAGCCTCTGCGGCAGCAGGTCGTGCCGTCCGCGGCTGTGGCAGTAGCGCTGATGCAGAGTGGCGAAATCGTCCACCTCCATGTCGTCCTTCAGATGCAACAGCGGCAACAGCTTGCGGATTTTGCGCTGACGTTGATTTTGGCTGTCGAAGGCACGGAACACGCTGTCGGGGTCGTTGATATCCGGCAGCAGGTAGGTATAACGCGTACATTGTCGGTAGCCCTGCCAGCAAAAAGGCAGCCAGTTTGTCACCAGGGGGGAGAAGTTCTGCTGGAAATAGTCCAGTTTCAGTTCCTCGAGCTGTCGCAACAGCAGATCCATGGCATGGTGCTCGAATGTGGTGCGCCTGGAAGCGGTAGCACAGTCGTGGGGATATAGGAAGTAGGGGCCGTTGTATGGTGTCAGCTGTGGCTGCAGCACATACCTCATGCCCATCCTGCTGCGCAGCAGATAGGGCATCGCCGCCAGCAGCCGGTCGCCCGTGCGTGCCAAGGCCACATCCCACTCTTTGTCCTGGCACACGGCGTCCATCCACCACGCATGCAGAAACAGAGGTATCTTGCTACCCTCCGTCTCGCACAGAGACCTATATGTTTCTTTATTGCTTGGCATACTGCTTGCTACGCCATGTTGCGGCAGCAGAAGGGTGTCATTGTATGGTAATCGAGCAGCGGTTGTTGGCCACCTTGCCTTCGTAGGTGCCGTTGTCGCCCACGGGGTCCTCGCTGCCTCGGCCGTCTATCTCTATGCGTACTTCTTCCACACCGCGCGCCATCAGCAGCTTCTTCACCTCCGTGGCACGCTGCAGCGACAGCCCTTTCCTGTAGGCTTCGGTGCCTTGATTGTCGGTGTATCCGGTGAGCAGCACCTCCAGGCGGTCGTTCTCTTTCAGGTACTTGGCCAGCGCGTCGATATGGCTATACCAACTTTCCTGCACTGTGGCGTCGTTGGGGAAGAATTTGATGTCCTTGAAGGTCTGGGCTCCTGCTGCACTGTTGGGGAAGAGGTCCAGCTTCTTGGTGCCGAAATAGAGTATCAGCCCCACGTGTATCAGCGCGTCGCTGGTCTGCTCGGTGGTGAAGAACTCGCTCCCCTGCCAATAGCGGTAGTCTACCTCTGCCACACACAGCTGCAGCTTGTTCTTCATGCGTTCTTCCTTCATGCGCGCCTGTAGAGCCTCCAGCGACTCCATGGCTTCTGTCCTCGCCAACTCGCGCAGGCTGTTTTTCTGTGCCGCGTCGCGAATCGAGGGATTGATGGCATACATGGCGCAGATACGCATGGGCGAGCGCTGGTTGCGTACGAGGTAGTTCATCACGGGTTCGAAGTTGCCGAGACGGGGACGCCAGTCCTCCAGCGCAGCAGGAAACTTGGTGTAGTCGTAGTTGCAGTAGTACCTCTGCTTGTTGTTGAAAGTGGTGAACTGCCACACGCTGTCGTAGTCGACGAGACGCACTTTCTTGCGACCCTCGATATATGGCGAAGCTTCTTTACTCCCTTTCTTCTTGCCTTGTGCCATGACGGGTATGGCAGGGAGCGTCAGCAAGGCCAGCATTATGATGAGAAGTCTTTTCATAGTGGTCGTTGAAAAAAAAGTTATAATGTATAACGAGGATGGTGGAAATATATTGCCCCGAGCGAGGGGGAAATTTCAAAGTGGCGTTTCCACCGGCCGCCGCCGCAGTGCTAATGCTCCGGGTCGTTGAGGGTACCGTTTTCGCACACCACCACGCGGGCGGGATATTTGTCTATCATCATAAAGTCGTGCGTGGAAATCAGCATCGTCATCCCTTTTCCCTTGTTGATGTCCACCAGCAGCTTCATGATTTCCGCACTGGTCAGGGGATCCAGGTTACCCGTGGGCTCGTCGGCCACTATCAGGTCGGGGTTGTTCACCAGCGCACGTGCTATCCCCACGCGCTGCTGCTCGCCTTCGCTGAGGCAGTAGACCTGAGCGTCCGCCTTGTCCGCCAGCCCCACGCTATGCAGCACCTCGTCCACACGGGCCTCTATCTCCTTGTGGTTCTTCCACCCCGTGGCTTTCAGCACGAAACGCAGGTTCTCGTACACCGTGCGGTCCTGCAGCAGACGGAAGTTCTGAAACACGATGCCTATCTTGCGCCTTAGCAAAGGAACGTTGCGCCTGCGCAGATGCATGAGGTCGAAGCCACACACCGTAGCCTCGCCTTCGTCGGCTTCCTTGTCGGCGTAGAGACACCGCAGCAGGCTGGTCTTGCCGGCACCGCTCTTGCCGATGAGGTATACAAACTCGCCTTTGCGCACCGTAAGATTCACGCCCTTCAGCAACGTGCCCTCGGCATGACTCACCGCCATGTCCTTGAGCATGATGACTGGCTCCTGCGGCGGATCGGCAGCAGGGCTTACTTTCACTACGCCGTTGGCTGCATTGTGGCTGCCCGCGTCTATCTTAGCATCTTGTGTTTCTGCATTCATATCGTTGATTATGAGGCTGCCGCTGGCACTTCGCAACAAAGAAGCGTTCCATGGCAACATATTAATGAGTTGCAAAATTACGAAAAAACTTGCACCCGCAGCCTCCCGTCACAAGAAGTTTTCAACAACGTATTGGGAATATGAGTATCCGCAAAAGAGCCAAACGGGGCATCATTACCGAGCCACCCATGGCGGCCGCCATGGGTGAAAGAAAATACAAATGACAGTGTGCAAAGTACCCTCACTGCAAAGACCAAGGGATGTGAAGAATGTCCGGCGGACTGGACTTGCGACAGCAACGCGGAGAACAAATAGTGCATCGCCTTGCCTATTTCAAGACGTAATGCGGGCTATCTCGGTCAGTCCCGGAAGCAGTCGTCACTGCGTCTCGCTTGTGTTGGGCATACGTCGGAAATTTCCGACCCATCCCCGACCCATTCCCGACCCATCCTCGACCCACGACATTACTCGACACGCATATTGCCTATTCCAACTTGCAGAACTCAGCATGCTTCGGCTACATAAAGGCAAAACCTGGAGACAACCCAAAGTTCGGGCTATTGGGGGGATTGCGCACACTCCGCCACACGGAATGGGCGACGGGCCTTGGCGGGGCAGCCGCGTAAGTTCGCGGGAAGGAATCATGCGGCCGTTCCCGCAGTTTCCGTACCTGCGCAATGATGCGCAATAAAAATAGAGCGATCGTGTGAGGACCGCCCTAAATGTTTTCACAACGGAATAATCCTTATTGTGAATTACTTCTGAATTTGATGCAAAGATACAAACATTTTTGCAATTGCAAAGAAAAAGAAAAAAATATTTTTTAAATCACTGTATTTTAATCCATTAAATTATACATCCCCAGCCTTGACGGAACGAAAAAAGTTATTTTTTCTTCACACAAAAGAAAAAATCGTATTTTTGCATTTTCTTTATCCACTGCCAAATAATGGTTTTTTATGAAGAAAGTACTTGGATTAGACCTTGGCACCACCAGCATAGGCTGGGCCCTTGTCAACGAAAAAGAGAACGAAGAGGAGTCTTCTTCCATCATCAGGCTGGGAGTACGTGTGGTGCCCCTCTCTACGGATGAAATAAATAATTTCGGCAAAGGCAAAGCCATCACCACCAATGCCGACCGCACGTTGACACGCAGCATGCGGCGCGGTTTGCAGCGCTACAAGCTACGGCGTCAGCAACTTATCTCCACGCTCAAAAAGGCGGGATGGATAAACGATGCCACCATTCTTGCCGAGCAAGGCAACTCCACCACCTTCGAAACGCTGCGCCTCAGGGCGAAAGCCGCCACGCAACAAATCACGTTAGAAGAATTCGCCCGCGTATTGCTCAACATCAACAAAAAACGTGGCTACAAAAGCAACCGCAAAGAAAAGAAGCATGCCAGCGAAGGCCATGTTATCGACGGCATGGACATCGCCAGGATGCTTTACGACGAGCGCCTCACTCCGGGGCAGTACGTGCTGCGCATCTTTGCGGATGGTAAGAATGGTAAACGCCGCATACCCGACTTTTACCCTTCCGACCTGCAGGCCGAACTCGACTTGATTTGGCAGCAACAAGCCACCCATTATCCACAGGCTCTAACGGCAGGGCTCAAAGAATCGCTGCAGGGCAAAAACGCCCGCGCCACCTGGGCTATTCTCCAAGAGCCTCTACGATTGCAGGGGCTGACACGCGAAGCCAAAGGATTCGAAGCCAAGCGAGAGGAATATCAATGGCGTGTAGACGCACTAAGCCAGAGGCTGGAGCCCGAAAAGTTGGCCATAGTGCTGCAGAACATCAACGGACAGATAAGCAATGCCAGCGGATACCTGGGACGTATCAGCGACCGCAGCAAGGAGCTGACGATGAACCACCTCACTGTAGGCCAATGGCAGATGGAGCAGCTGGCAGCCAACCCGCACTTCAGCCTTCGGAACCAAGTATTCTATCGGCAAGACTACCTGGACGAGTTTGAAAAGCTATGGACTACACAGGAGCAGCACCATCGGGAACTCACTCCAGAGCTGAAACACGACATCCGCGACATCACCATTTTCTACCAGCGGCCCTTGAAATCCAAGAAAGGGACGTTGGGCATCTGCCAGCTGGAGGGACGCACTGTCACCATTCATCAAAAGGACAAGGCAAAGACGATTATGGCAGGGCCACGTGTTGCGCCAAAATCGTCGCCCCTGTTTCAGGAGTTTAAGATGTGGCAAAGGCTGAACGATATCCGCGTGACGGACAGCGACGGCAACACCTGCCCTCTGGACGACGAAGACAAACGCATCTTGGCGGCCGAACTGAAATTGAGGAAGAGCATGACAGCCAAGGAAGTGCTCGCCCTCCTGCCTAGAGATCACAAGCAACTGACACTCAACTTCAAGACGCTGGAAGGCAACAGCACACTGTCGGCATTTTTCTCTGCCTGCCTGCAAATATTGGACGACAGCGGACACGATGTCCCCAGCCTCACCAAGATGAGTGCCGCCAATGCCAAGAAAAAGGTCGGTGACATCTTCAGGACCTTGGGCTATAATGCCGATCTGCTGAACTTCGATGCTACGCTCCCCGACCCCTATTTTTGTCAGCAACCCGCCTTCCAACTATGGCATTTGCTGTATTCCTATATCGACGACAAAGGCGACAAAGGACTACTTGCCGCTCTACAGCAACGCTTCGGTTTCGACGAGGCAGCCGCACGACGGATCGCCGCCATCACGTTCCAAGACGACTATTGCGCACTCTCTACCAAGGCCATGCGACGCGTACTACCTCACATGATAGGCGGCGAGGGTTATGCATGTGCCTGCGTCAGTGCAGAATACAACCACTCCGTTCGCTCTCTAACCAAGGAGCAGAAAGCCCAGAAGCAATACCTGAACACGATGCCCTTGCTGCCTCGCAACAGCCTACGCAACCCCGTGGTGGAAAAGATTCTCAACCAAATGGTCAACGTAGTCAACGAAATAGCCGTCACTTATGGCAAGCCCGACGAGATACGCGTGGAACTGGCGCGAGAACTTAAGCAAAACGCCCAACAGCGCAAAGATGCCACCAAAGCCATAACGGAACTCACACGCCAGAACGAAGATGTGGCCGAGGTGCTAAAGGAAGCACCTTTCAGCATCGCTCGCCCCAGCCGCAAAGACATCATACGATACCGCTTGTGGAAGGAACTTGAAAAGAACGGGTACCATACATTGTATTCCAACACCTATGTCCCAAAAGAAGAACTATTCTCTGGAAAGTTCGACATCGAACATATCATCCCCCGGGCACGACTCTTCGACGACTCTTTCAGCAATAAAACCATCGAGAAAAACGAAGTGAACAGAGATAAAGGCAGCGCCACAGCCTTCGACTTCGTGAGATACAACTACAACGCAGAGGAATACAAGAACAAGATAATCAACCTGATGAACCAAGGCTGTTTCAGCCACACCAAAGGCAAGAAGTTACTAATGACGAAAGCCGACATCCCAGACGACTTTATAGAACGCGATCTGCGAAACACGCAATACATCGCCAAGAAAGCACTGGAGATGTTAGGCGACTTTGTACCGGAGGTGGTCTCCACCACCGGCCGCATCACCGACCGCCTGCGCGACGACTGGGGGCTTGTAGACACGCTGAAAGAAATCAACCGGCCGAAATACGAGGCACTGAAACTCACCGAGAGATACAAAGACAGGAATGGGCGCGTGCACATCGCCATCACCAACTGGACAAAACGCAACGACCACCGCCACCACGCGATGGATGCCCTCACTGTAGCATTCACCAAGCGCAGCATAGTGCAGTACCTCAACAACCTGAACGCCCACAGCGACAAAAACAGCATCATCTACTCCATAGAGCAGAAAGAACTGCATCGCGACCCGCACAGCAGCCACCAGGAACTCACCCCACCCATGCCACTGCGCGAATTCCGTCGCGAGGCACTGCGGCAGCTGCAGCAGATATTGGTGAGCCGGAAAGCCAAGAATAAAGTGGTGACACAAAACCGCAACATCACAAGAAAACGTGACGGCAGCAACGAGCGCGTACAGCTCACACCGCGAGGGGCTCTGCACAAAGAAACGGTATATGGCAGCCGTCAACGCTACGTCACGAAGGAGGAAAAAGTAGGCACGACCTTCGACGAGGCAAAGATAAAAACAGTGGCAAACCAAGCCATTCGCGAGGCCTTACTGAAGCGACTAATGGAAAATGGCGGTGATGCGAAAAAAGCCTTCGGAGGCACCAATGCTCCTGCCAAGAAGCCAATCTGGCTTAACGACCATCACACTTTCGCAGTGCCGGAAAAAGTTAAGACGGTAACCATGGAGACTTACTACACCATACGCAAAGCCGTGTCGCCGGACATCAATATAGACAAAGTTGTGGACATGAAGCTGCGCCGCATCCTGCAGGCACGCCTGGATGCTTGCGGAAAGGATGCCCAGAAAGCCTTCAGCAATCTGGAAGAATGTCCCATTTACCTGAACAAGGAAAGGGGGATCACCGTGAAGCGAGTGGAGATAGATGCCGGAATCTCGGACCCCGTGGCTTTGCACGACCGGCACGACCACCATGGCTCCATTATCCGCAACGACCAAGACAAGCCCACGCGCTCGGACTACGTGCAGCGATATTACAATCACCATGTCGCCATCTTCCGGGACGCAAACGGCAAACTACAGGAGCATGTGGTGTCATTCTTAGAGGCCACCCAGAGAGCATTAAAGCATCTGCCCATCATCGACAAAGAATATAACAAGGATGACGGATGGCAGTTTCTTTTCAGCATGAAACAGAACGAATACTTCGTGTTCCCAAACGAAGCACAAGGTTTCAAACCTGACGAGATTATAGGGGGCGGTATAAACAGTCTCCTAATTAAAATGATAAAATAGAAGATATTTTTTGCCGATTTTTGGTTGATTTTTAATTATTTGCGGTCGCTGGTGGGCGGCTGTTTCTGTTTGTATAAAAGCGTCCCCGTGCTTTAATTTGCTTTAATTTGCTTTAATTTTGGTTTAATTTTTGGCGGGTTTCGGGGGCGGTTGCTTTAATTATTCTTTAATATGGCTTTAACAGGGGGTTAATCGGGCTTTAATGGGATATTGACGACGGCGCGGGAAAGGCGCAGAGGCTTGTTTTTACGGCTTCTGCGCCCTTTTCTTATGCCTTGCGGTTAGCAGGTGGGGTGAATGGGTTTGATGGGCTTAATGGTTGGCTGTAGAGGGGGTGCGGTGGCGAGAACGCCACCGGAGTGCACGGAGGCGTTTTTTTGAGTTGGATGGTCGGTTGGGTAGTCGGTTGGATGGTCAGTTGGGCGGTCAGTTGGATGGTCATTTTCCCGTGTTTAGACCAACACAAAAAGCGGCTTTTTTGACAGAAAGGGAGTGCAGATTGGCAGTTTTATGACAAAAAGGGGCGGCAGTTTTGAAAATTGAAAATTAAGAGTTGAGAATTGAAAATTAGGAAGATACAAATAATAAACCGACCTTTATAGGGTCGGAAAGTAGTGTGGTGGCGGTGGTTGGTGGGTGCATTTCTACTTCATTTAACTCCTTGTCACGAAATGGGCAAGTTCCTTTTTAAGTTTGGCGTTCTCGGCCTGAAGTTGTCCGTTCTCTCGGGCGAGGTCTACGACACGTTCCATTAGGCGGTCAAAAATGGCGTTATTGGGTCGTTTTGTTTTGGGACTATTGTCATTATGATACGCAAAATCAATTAAAGAGGGGGAGGCTATAAACGGTTCTATTTTGTCGATTTGATTGTATGGTGCTGCCTTCGTTTCCCCATCAATAATTTTCCTCAGGATAGACTGGCTTACCCCTATTGCTTTTGATGTACATTCGTATCCTTTATTTTTAACCACCTCACGCAGATTGTTAGCAATACTTGAAGTACGATTAACCTGATCCTCATAAATTTTGCATTCCCATTTTTCCACAACTTCTGGTGGTGGCTCTCCGTTGAGGAGTAAAACTGGATCAAAACCAATATAATCCCACAGTCCAGGTCTTCTTACCAGGATATTTCGAACCTTATTCCATTTAGAGGATGGCATATAGTCTATTTTGACAAGTTGTTTTTTTCGATGATAGATAGAAGCCTGTCGATTTGTTTGTCTTTTTCTGCGAGGGTATTGTTTAGGATATTGATTAAAGCAGAGATGTTTCCGTTGTCTACGGAATATGCCTCTGAGGACGGAACGGATCCGCGCAACATTTCCCCTTTTCCAAGTAGAAGCCAGTCGGGATTCATGTCTGGAAAAATAACCAAAATTTCGGTTATTTTTGCCGAAGAAAGACTACTCTCGATGCTCTTCCCACCGAAATTTGACTGAGGTACGGAAATTTTTTCATAAAATTTATACTTTGGAATATGTTGTTTTTCAGCAAATTCCAATAATCTTATTTTTATTTCATCGAATTTTCGTTCATTTTTTTCTTGCATAACCGAAATTTTATTTATCTTT
>CAMURW010000033.1 GCA_947097635.1 uncultured Bacteroidales bacterium | reverse complement strand
TTGCTGTATGACGTTGTTGGTCATCGATGCAGGCTGGTTTTCTGGGAATAGGCAACCTTCTATGTTTTCATATTCGGGGTTGTAGAGCGTGGCGGCGCGCGCGGGACTCATGAACTTTTCGTCCTTGGCATCCAGGTGTCCTATGGTACGGGCGATGTTGTAGGCCGAATTCATCACCAGCGCACTGTTTTTGGGCTGTGCGTAACGCACTACCTCGCCGGGCATTATCCAATGACGTTCGAAACCGCCTCGCAGTAGTATCACTAAGATGGCTATGCCTGCCAGGCTTCCCAAGATGCTGTGGAAGCGACGTGTATTGCCGGTGTCGATATGAGGACCATTCTGATGAACGTCGAAGAATGTGGCTATGCGCATACGCATTTGCAGTGCTGTCAGCACCATTCCCGTCACCAGGACAATCGCCGCCAGTGTAACGTACCAGTAGTCCACGATGAAGCGGGGGATGAGGTTACCCATATCGCCCCCAACGCCCATGTAGCGGAACATCATGGCGTTCATGCGCCGATAGGTAAACTGATAATACGCCACGTCCACCAGGTTGACGATGATAAGGGTGAGCGCACCGCCCCAGAACAATATTTCCGCCACAATGCGGTATCCTTTGCTCCAACGGGCATCGAACGGCAGCAGCAGCATGATGAGATATGGTGCTAGGAACAATGCCGTGCCAGCTAGTCCGAAACGGATGTTGCCCCACATTATAGAGCACACTTCGCGGAAGCCATCAATGTGGAAGATGCGCGTGTTGCACAGAAAGAAGAACAGCTGCGTGAGCAGCAATATTGCAAATATTAGCAAGAAGCGGCATGTGATGTACCAATATAGCTTTCTATTTTGACTGCGGTTCTTCACGTATGGGAATGAATTAAGGGATATGTTTTTTAAAAAGGGTAGGAGATGCGTCAGCGTTTGGGCTTCCAGCCACTGACTTTCAGTATATCTCTCGAGTCGGGGTTCTGCAGCAGTTCGTGGAGGCTGCTGCCGCTTTTTTCCATGTATTGTGCCACTATCCGATGCCCTATGTAGTCGGTCATGCGGGGTGCGCTGTCGCCGAAAACGTTGGTTTTTGGAGCATCCTTGATGAAGTTGAAGATAGCATTGTAGTCTTTTTCAAATAGTAGTGCGTTCTGTATCCAGTACGCCCACACCTCTTTCTCATTGTGGCGCGCCCATTCTAGTTGTGCCTCGCTGTAGCGCAGCTTCAGTGTGTCTGCAGTGTGTGGTAGTGCTAGATTCAGGACATACTGCACCTTGCCCTCGGCAATCATGTAGTCCAGCAGTGTCATTTCACTGTTAGGCAGGACGATGTTTGCCCTTGTCAGGGAGGCTATCGCGTCGGGTACGATGTATTGCTGCTGGCACAGCGTCACCAGATAGCCTGGTAGCTGAAAATAACCGTACTTCTTGAACCAAGGCACGGTGTACTGGTCCAAGGCGATAAGTATCACCCCGTCGTCGGCAGCCACGCGATGCACGTAGTCCATTAGTCCGCTGACGAAAGTGATGACTTTGTCGCAGCGGAGACTGTCGTCCTGCTGTTGCATCTTTGCTACTGCTTCGCCCATTTCTTCCTGCAGCCAGGCGAGGTCGCTGAAATGCTGTTGCAGGGTGTCGTAAATCTCGCGCATGTTGGCATCCTGCACCATTCCCGTCACCTGCGACATGAACATGGGATTGCTGGGCAAGACGTTGAGCAGCGAACAGGCGTAGGTGCTGCTGTCATGCAGCAGCTGCTGTTGCAGCTGGGCCACGGGTGTGTCGAACATCACTTGTTCAAAACGCAGCAGCGGCATCGCCGTTTCCCTGCTGTTGCTTTCGTGTCGGCAGGATGAAAGCAGTAGCGAAGGCAACAACAATACTGTAATTAAATGGTTAGTAAGTCTTCTCATCGGTAAAATAAGAAAGAAAGGGGACACAGGCGATAGGGCTGTATCCCCTTTTGAGTGTGTTGCCGGAGTTTTCTGGCGTTGCCGTCGTACTATCTCCAGTGTTGCGTTTCGGTTTATTCTTCTGTCCTGTGTACGGCAGTCTCTTCTGTTTTCACGTTGTCGTTGTTGGCTGCTGTGGCGGTGTCTTTCGGAGCGGCGTTGAGTATCTTTAGTTTGGCTTCCAGCAGTGCTAATTCCTGACGGGCGTTTTGCAGTTTGCGATCGAATTCTTCCTTCAGCAGGTTGGCTTGTTTGCTGGAACTGAGAAAACCCAGGTTGTTCTCCCGGGTGTGGATGTCGTTGCGCAGGCGGTCAATCTTGTTCTGCAGATTGTCGTGTTCGTTGCGCGTGAAGCGGATGTCGTTGGCGTGGCGTTGCACGCGTTCCTTGAAGGCGGTTTCCTCGGCCTCGCGGGCGGTGAGCTTCAGTTGGTCGAAGATGCCGTTGATGGCCTCGCGGAAAGTGTGCTGTACGCGGTCTTTATCCTTGCGGGGCACGAATCCTACATCCGTCCAGCGGCGTTGAATGTCTTTCAACTTGTCCATGTTCTTCTGCTTGTCGTCGTCGAAGGTCATCGCTTTCAGTTCCTCGATCAGGGCTTCTTTCTTCTTCAGATTTTCCTCTTCGTCTCCGTGCATCTCTTGATAGCGCTCGCTTTTGCGGTTGAAGAAAGTGTCGCAGGCGGCACGGAAACGTTGCCATAGTTTTTCTCCGTCGCTGTGCTTCACGTTGCCTATCGCTTTCCATTGTGCTTGTAGGTTCAGCAGTTCCTTGGTGGCTTCCTTGAAGTCGTCGCGCTGCGCTATGATTTCTGCTTTCTCGCACAGGTCCACCTTTTTGGCCATATTCTTGCTCTGTGTTTCGTGCATGCTGGCGAAGTAGGCTTTCTTTTCTTTATATAAATCGTCTATCTTGTCCTTGAAGGCACGCCAGATGGTGTCGTTGTTTTCGCGTGGCACGGGTCCTATGGTTTTCCATATCGCCATCAGTTCGTCCAGCTGGTCTGTCAGTGCTTTCCAGCCGTTGTAACTTGTGGGACGTTCTGCTGTCGTCAGTTCGTTCACCTTGTCTACCAAGGCCTGCTTGGCCAACAGGTTCTTCCCCAGTTCCTCGCGGCGCTGCGCCAAAACTTCCTGGTGATGTGTGCTGATTTGTTCTGCGGCAGACTGGAAACGTTGCCAAATGCTGTCGTTCTGTTCAGGAGGCACGGGGCCGATGGCTTTCCACTGGTCGCGCAGGCCTTGTAGAATATGGAATGCTTTGCCGTCGTTCTTGTTGAGTATCTGCTCCTCTGCCTGTTCGCACAATTTCAGTTTTTCTTCCAAATTGCGCTTCATGTCTTCCATCATGCTCTCTTTCTCCAGCTTCACCTTGGCGAAGAATTGGTCCACCCAGTGTCGGTAGTTTTGCCATAGGTCGTTGGCTTCGGTACGTGGCACCTCGCCGATGGTCTTCCATTTTTCCTGCAGTTCGTTGAAGCGGTCATACATAGCCTTTAGCGTGCTTTCCTCCTCGTTTTCGGCCAGTTGCCGCATAGCCTCTACCAGTTCTTGCTTTTGGGTGAGGTTCCGTTGCTTCTCCGCTTCCTGTTCGTCGTTCCATTGTTGGCGCAGGTCACGATACCTGTTGTAGACCTCGTAGAAGGCATTGGCTACGGCATCGTTGTGGTCCTCGTAGGTGGCTTTGTCGCCGCCGTCGGCAAGGAAGGCTTCGTAGTCGTTTTTCAGCACTTCACGGTTCAGTGCGCCGAACAGCTCCTTTAGCCTGGCGGCACGGTTGCGGACGTGGCTTACGTGTTCCAGCATCAGGCTTTTCATGGCTTCCACCATTTCCTCACGGCTAAGGCCGCTGTAGTCGGTGTTGGGTTCTTCCAAGGCAGGGGCTTGCTCTCCTTCGTCGTTGTTTTCTGCTGTGGCAGCTATAGGTTCTTCGGTCGCTGGCTGCTCTGTGGCGACGGCTACGGACACTTCAGCGACAGGTTGGGCCGATTCGTCGCTATGTGGGGTCCCAGCCTCTTGCGAGGCTGTATCAGAGACCGCCTCTGCGGCGGTCGCAGGGTTCTGCTTTTCTATGCCTTGAGCATCGCCCTGAGGCATGTGTTGCATCTGGTTGTCTTCTTCCATAAAGGCTGAATTTCTGTTTAAAAATACACAATGTACTAGCAATTATTACGTTATGCTTAATTTGCCTTCGGCGTTTCCGCCAAAGAACAAAATGCAAAAATACATATTTTTTTATATATGTGAGAAAAAAATGCTTGTTTGCTGAAATAGAAATGAGATATGCATTCAAAATATACTGCACTTATGCGGCACTTTAAGGCACTTTGGCGCAGAACCGATGCAGCGGGAATGGCGCTGAGGCTACATTGGGGCGGTGTGCGAGAGGGCGAGGATAACAGAAAGGAGGTTTGCTGACCGGGGATGGGGCAGAAAATTCCGACGTATGCCAGGTGCAGGCGTGGTATGGAAACGCAGTGAGGTGCATGGAATTTGGATGATACTTATATTGTAGTCGACGGAAGTGTGGCCTATTATTTTGCTATCACAACTATGTTGCCGTAGCGTTTGTTGTTCACTACCACTTCCACGTAGTATGCGCCATTGCGAAGGTCTGCTAAGTCGATTTTTTGCACGGCTGGCGTAAGGTTAATCTCGCCCTTTTGCACCAGCAGGCCGCTCATGTTGTATACGTAATACCCCGCACTGCCGCTGTCGTCGGCCTGCATCTGAAAACGGGTTCCGTCCGTGGGGTTGGGGAATGTGGTGAGTGCTTTCACTCCTTGGTTCAGGGAATCAGCACCAGCCGCGTCGCTGCCATATCCTCCCAGGCTGGTTGGGTTGCTGCCTGTGGGGTCCAGCCAGTCCTTGAGGCGTGTGGCTTTGCTGCCGTCGCCTTCCCAGCTCACCGCTATCTGTCCGTAGTAATCGCGACCATAGGTGTTGGAACAGCTGCTGTTGCCACCAAACAGTTGGCCTATGATTTGTCCGTTCCTGTTAAAGAGGGCTGAGCCGCTGCTGCCGCCTTCAGTGACACCTTTGTCCTGCCAGTCGGCGCGTATGAAGTTCTTCAAGGTAAGGACGACACCGTGGTCGGCGTTGGCAGTGCCTACGCCTTGTGACACCTGCTTTGGAATGCTGATTTTCTTTTCGTCGCCGCCGGGATGATGTATGCCGCAGCCCACCGTCCAGTCATTGCTGCTGCGGCTCCAGCCGGCGTAATAGGGATGATAGCTGTCGGGCACCTGCTGGTCCAGTTCCAGCAGCAGCATGTCGCTGCCGCCATCGGTCTTGTATTTTGCGCGTATGGTGGCACCTGTCATCGTGCTGGTAATAGGGCCATCATGTGTGTTGCAGCTACTGGCCTGATAGTTAAAGTAGAAGGTCCACTGATCCACGGTGCCCATAGCCTGACAATGGTAGGCACTCAGAAAATAGGGTTTCTTGTCTTTATGCGTATTGTTGATGAGGGTGCCGCTGCAATAATATCCGCTGTGGCCTATTCTCAGCACGTAGGCCGCCACGCTGCGTGTTTGGTTTATCCAATAGCGCCCTTCGGGACAGGCGACGTCGATGTGGCATTTGCCCTCGCTGCTGCCCAGTACACCTTTCTCCTGCAGTTCTTCCAGTGCGCCGCGCTCGGCATCGCCGCTGTTTTCGACCTGTGCCAGCACGTCGTGGAACAGGTCTTTATAACCATACATCACGTCGGCCAGATGCAGCCTGCCCGTGCCTGCCACCTTGGCAGGCTCGTGGTATTCCACGTAGCACAGGTCGCCTGGGATGGCCTGGGTGTAGAATGTACCGTCGCTTTTCATGTCGCTGGCCACGAAGCTTCCTATCACGAAGCGTCCCGTCGCGTCGTACACGAAGAGTTTCGCCCCTGGCGGCAGCAGGAAGGTGTCGAAGGTGAGACTCATGAAATAGGCACCGGGTGCCGCCACGGCGATGCGCCTCACCACGCTGCCGTCGTCCTGCGTCAGCAGCTGTGCCTCCTGCATTACGTCGGCCTTCAGGTTTTCTACTACGCCTATGCGCATGGGGCTGCCCATCTTGGTGTTGTTCAAGTCTTCTTCTATCAGAGCGTCATTGTCCACAGCGGCCGTCACCAAGGTGGGAGAGGCTGTGCCTTTTGGCGCCGCGAGGCCGGCATAGCGAGGGCTGCCACCATGACTGATCTGTGCGACGGCGGGAGTAGTGCAGCACAATGCCAGCAGCAAGGAAAACAGTAACGTATTCGTAAAGTTCATCAAGCTCTTTAGTGTTTATTTACGTTTCTTTATTACTTGGACAATAGTCCGTTAGAAAGCATCTCCGCCATCTTTGGCGGATTAGAAAGTTTTTGCAAATATACACAGAAAACTTCATTCGCTATGTTTAATTCCAAATTATTGTGTAATTTTGCATCCCGATGCAGTGCTTTTCCACGCTCTGGAAAAACGCTGTTCATTCCTGATAATTAGTAAGATATAAGATAATGGCAAACCAAGATGACGCTTTCAAGAAAGTCGTGGCACACGCCAAAGAATACGGCTTTATCTTTCCTAGCAGCGAGATTTACGACGGTCTGGCAGCGGTATACGATTACGGTCAGCTCGGCGTGGAGCTGAAGAACAACATCAAAAGTTATTGGTGGAAGAGCATGGTACAGTACCACGAGAACATCGTGGGGCTGGATAGCGCCATCTTCATGCATCCCAAGATATGGAAAGCCAGCGGGCACGTGGACGCTTTCAACGACCCGCTTATCGACAACAAGGACAGCAAGAAACGCTATCGTGCCGACATCCTCGTGGAGGATCACATCGCCAAGATAGAGGAGAAAATAGAGAAGGAATGCGCCAAGGCACAGAAACGTTTCGGTGATGCCTTCGATCGCCAGCAGTTCGCCTCCACCAATGCCCGTGTGCTGCAGCATCGGAAAGAGATAGACGAGATACAGGCACGCTATGGCAAATGCATGAATGACAACGACCTGGAAGGTCTGCGTCGGCTGATAATGGATCTCGGCATCGTGTGCCCCGTCAGCGGCACGCGCAACTGGACCGAGGTTCGTCAGTTCAACCTGATGTTTTCCACCAAGATGGGCAGCCTGGTAGACGGCAGCGACACCATCTACCTACGTCCCGAAACGGCGCAGGGAATCTTCGTCAACTTCCTCAACGTGCAGAAGAGCGGCCGCATGAAGGTGCCCTTTGGCATCGCGCAGGTTGGCAAGGCCTTCCGCAACGAAATCGTGGCTCGTCAATTCATCTTCCGTATGCGCGAGTTCGAGCAGATGGAGATGCAGTTCTTCGTGCGCCCCGGCACTGAGATGGAGTGGTTCGAATACTGGAAGGCAGAACGCCTGAAATGGCATCTGGCACTAGGCATTCCCGCCGAGAACTACTGCTACCACGACCACGAGAAGCTGGCACACTACGCCAACGCCGCCACGGACATAGAGTTCCACTTTCCCTTCGGCTTCAAGGAACTGGAGGGCATACACAGCCGCACGGACTTCGACCTGAACCGACACAGCGAGTTCAGCGGCAAGAAGCTGCAGTATTTCGACACGGAGCTCAATGAAAGTTACACCCCTTACGCCATCGAGACCTCCATTGGCGTGGATCGCACATTCCTGGCGGTCTTCAGCCACGCGCTGAAAGACGAGGCGCTGGACGACGGCACTGTACGCACCGTGCTGAGCCTGCCCGCCGTGCTGGCTCCCTACAAAGCCGCTGTGCTGCCGCTGGTAAAGAAAGACGGCCTGCCAGAGAAGGCGCAGGAAATCATGAAGATGCTGAAATACGACTTCATGATGCAATACGACGAGAAGGATGCCATCGGCCGCCGCTACCGTCGCCAGGATGCCATCGGCACACCCTACTGCATCACCGTGGATGCCGAGACCCTGTCCAGCAACACCGTCACCGTACGCGACCGCGACACCATGCAACAGGAAAAGGTTGCCATAGACCAACTCCGAGCATACCTTGGCGCAAAGATTCAACCCATCAAGGTAGACTAGGATTCAATAGGCAAATAAGGAAAGGAGGCAGATGCGAAGCGGGCAGATGCTGCCGCAACCGCGTTTGCCTCCTCATTGTTCCTATTGCCTTTCAAAAAGTTAGAAATCGTATGTGAATCCTATGTCTTCTCTTAGGTGCTTCTTCACCTTGCAACTTTTCAGTACGGCAATGAGGGCTTGATGCCTATTTTCCGGCAGCGCGGGGCCTGGGATGACGTGCACGAGGGCATTTTTCAACGTGCCGTCCGGGTTGAAGGCAAAGTCTATGTCCAACTCTGCTCCCTGCAAAGAATATCCGTGATTCTTGTAGAACATCTGCATGAATACAGCTTTGCAATTGCCTATTGCGAATAGCAACATCTGGAAAGGATTCAGTCCGCCCTCGCCAGTCACGATAGCTGGCTCGGGACCGTTCTTTACTGTCACACCATTGTAGGTGGCGGCAACGTTGCCATTCTCTTCAAAAATTATCTTCATCATAAGAATTTATAGTATTTTATTGTATTTTAAGGATGTTTCTTACTGCGTCCTCCAGTTCGGGCGAGCCCAAGGCTCCCACAGCCATCTGAGGCTGCCCGTTCATGGGAATAAAGAGGATGGTGGGAATGGAACGCACGCGGAACAATGCCGCCAACTCCTGTTGCTGATCCACATCCACCTTGTAAACGTACAGCTTGTCGCCGTATTTTCCCGCTATTTCTTCCAGGCGAGGGGCCGTCTGGCGGCAGGGACCGCACCAGGTGGCGTAGAAGTCGATGATGCAGGGCTTGTCGCCAAGATATTTGAATTCATTGGGCTTGTCCCTATAATCCGCAACTTTTTCAAGGAACATCTCCTTGGTCATTTCAATTGTACTCATTGTATTATTTTTTTTTGTGTTATTTTTCGTATGCGATGCTGCAGGTTCGTTATTCTGTGTGGCGGCCTTGGCTGTTGCGATGGACACAGGCCTTTTCGTCAGCGAGGCCTCGTATGCGGTGTCGTTTGCCTTGCCGTTGCAGGCTGCCATCGTCCATGACAATGCTACGAGTGCGATAAACTTTGTCGTCAGTTTCATGATTCAGCAATGGTATCTTATTATCTGTTGTGATTGTATCTCGTCCTTGGGCGATGTGGCCGACGCTGTGCTTCCGCAGCCGCAGTCTAGCACTTTGGCTAGCAAGCCTCGTGCTTGTGCCATTGTAGTTTTGTTTATGCAATATTTGGGACGCGTGCCGTTGCCGTCACTTACGATGAGGCCAGCCTCCACCAGTTCGCCTATGTGGCGCGACGTTGTGGACTTGGCAAGCGAGATGCATCCGTTGATTCCGGTGAAGCAGCAGCCTCCATTCTTTATTATGTATTCCAAAATGGCTATTCTGGCCGGGTGCGATAGTGCTTTGGCAATAGCAGCCGTCCGCTCTTGCTGTTCTGTGTAAGACGTCGTGCCTTCTTCCATTTCTATTCTTAATGTTATACTGTGACCTATTGAATTGTTTGCAAAAATACGAATAAATTTCGAATTGATAAAAAAAATATTCGCATATTTGCGAATATAATATGTGAAAACATGAAACGAGTAATTATTATATATTGAAATACAGATATTTATGAAATAATTGTCAAAAGCCGAAAAAAATGAAAAAAATATGTATCAGGCAAAAGAATGCCCCTAAAAGAGGAAAACACGTCCGAAATTTTGCAAATTGGCAATAGATTCACAGGTTAAATGAAACTTTTTAATAAAATACGCACTTATTATTTGTATTTCAACGAGGTAAGGCCCTTAATCCTGTATGTTAGAGAAAAAAATCCATGGGTCGGGTGATGGAAAGGTCGAGAATGGGTCGAGAATGGGTCGAGAATAGGTCGGGAATAGGTCGGGGATTTCCGACCCACTCTCGATGCGATCGAGACATAACGGCGACTTTTTCCTGGACTGTCCGAAAGGCTGATTACGGTAGTCCGCACAAAGTCCTAATGGGAGGCGAGATGTCGTGCTTCGCCACGATAACGACAGCGTGGAGCAGTCTTAGTGGCGAGGCGGTACTCTCTATTTGTCCTCCGGTAGCATATGAGTGGGCAGGAGGTGCTCCCTCGTGTTTTGCA